>JAYGDV010000203.1:0-11756 GCA_046582735.1 Planctomycetota bacterium | reverse complement strand
ATGAACTCGGCATCGGTTGAGAGCGCGCTGGGGAGGCTCTTGATCTTGCGCAGCTTCGTGTAGATGTGCTTGTCGATATAATTGAACTCCGGCACGTCCTTCCAGGCATAGTCGGAGCGGTCGCCCATGACGAAGGTGGGTGCCGCCGAATAGCGCCCTTCATAGCGGGCAAGCACCGCGATCTCTCCGCGGCGAACCGCAGTCACGATTCCGGCATCATCCACCACCGCGATATCCGTATCGCTGGAGCTCAGAAATCCTTCATGGCTCACATCGCGAACCTTTCCATCGCTGAATGTCGCAATTGCCACCATCTGCTGCTGCATGCCCGGAAGGGCCAGGGTTACCTCCCTGGGAAACACCTCGAGCTTGACAACCCGGGGGGAATCGAGGTCCATGGCCACTCCAGAGCTGACCCAGGACTTCAGCAGCGAGTAATAATTCGAATCGGCCCCTGTTCGCACCCCGCCTACGTGTGGCACGGCACCGGTGATCTTCATCAGGAAGAGGCTCTTGTCCGGAGCGGCCCGGTTGAAGCGGCGCCCTTCGAGGTCGTCGGTAAGAGCGATGTGATCGAACAAGGGGTCATACCCTCGCAGGGAGAGCTTAAATCCATTCTTACCCTTTTGCGACCCGTGGCAGACGCCTGAGTTGCAACCCAGGCGTGCAAGCAGGGGCATGACATCCTGGACATAACTGACCTTGTAATCAGCATCAAGGCCGTTCACCTTCACCGACAACTCAGCCTTGTGGCCGTTGAGAGAAAACACCAGCTTGCCCTGCCCGTTCTTGAGCCCGTTAACCTTGCGGCCGGCAGACACCTTGACCAGGTCCAGGGAGCCTTCAACCTTCGCCAGGCGCGTCACATCGACCTTTCCCAGGCCCTCAACCTCGGCGGTGACCAGCACCTGCCTGTAGGCGTAACGGTCCCCGAGAACTGCCTCTGACGGGAATACGGTCATCGAGGTTACCTTGGCCCCGGCCGGCAGGCCTGCCGGCTTTTCTTCGGCGAGTACGCCTGGAACTAAAGCGACAAGAACCGCAAAAGCGAGCATCGGCTGGCTAAATCTCATTTTCAAACCCATTTTATCTTCGTCCTTCAGTTGTTTTCTTTCACCCCGAACGCCGGACCATCAGTCGGCCGCCTCCAGGGGGACGGGAATCATTTCTTTGAGAATCTTGCCTGAAGCCGCATCCAGCAGGAGGACCTTGCCCAGGAAGCCGCCTGCGGCAACGGTTTTCCCATCGTGACTGAATGCGCAGGCAAAGATGCCACCGGAAACCTTCAGCTCCCAGAGCATCTTGGCGTTGCCCTCTTCGTAAACCCGGACCATGCCCTCGCCTTCCTTGCTGCTGCCGGCGACGATCCGGCTGCCATCGGCGCTGTACTCAGCCGAAAAAATCCTCCCGGGCAACTTGGCGAAGTTCCTGATGAGATTGAAGTCATCGCCTATCTTCCTGGCCTTCTGACGGAACATTCTATAGATCTTGGGGGCCCCATCGGCCCCGCCGATAAGGAGCTCGTCCTTACCCGGATGCCGGTCGATTGCAATCAACCCGCCCTTGAGAGCGCCGGGAGTGATGCTTGTAATGTTATCGATAAACTGCTGGGCATCGACCTTCATCAACTTCATCGACCGGTCGCGGCTTACCGAGATCAGGTGCGAGGAGTCCTTCGAGAAAACCGTGTCCAGCACCCAGTCGTTGTGCGCCCCGTTGAAGAACACCTGGCTCCCCGTCTTGCTGTCGATGGCCCGCAGCGTGTTGTCCGCCGCCCCGAAAGAGAGCAGCTTCGCATCATGAGACCACGTGACTCCATAGAGAGTGTCAAAGGTGGAGGGGGCTGAAACCTTCAGCTTGCGCGATTCCACATCCCAGACCTGGATTTCGCCGCGGCGGGAAGGAAGACCTCCTGAAACCGCCAGGCGCTTTCCATCCGGAGAAAAAGACAGTGACTGGATCCGCTGGGAAACTCCGACAAGGCGCGCCTCGAGAGCGGAGCCATCCGCCTTGTGCAGGAGAACTTCGTGATAGCCTGAAACCGCCAGGTATTTCCCGTCAGAAGAGAAATCCAGGTCTGTGATCACCGGCAACGCCCAATACTTCGGCGGATTCCCGGGGTTGACGTTGTCCTTCGCATTCTCAGGCGTGTCGTCTTTCGCCCCCTCGAGAATCCAGCGTTTGATCACCCCTGTTTCCGCAGCGCTCAGCGGCTCGGCCTTCTTGGGCATTGCGGGCGCTTTTTCTCCCCGCGGAATGATCTCCTTGTAGAGCAGGCTTTCTTCGGGCTTGCCGGGAACAATGACCTTCTCATCATCATGCACACCCTCAATCATCTGACGGTAGTCAACCAACACGATCTTGGCGGCCGCCTTCGCCGGCTGGTGGCATCCCTGGCAGGACTTGACCAGGATCGGCCGTACAGCGTTGTAATAACTGACCGGCTTCGCCGCCGCCTCCTCCCCGGAGGAAACGCTGAAACAGCAAAGAACCGATAAGAAAAACGTACAGAGGGAAAAGGGGTTCCCGGCCTTCATGATGTGAGCTCCGTCAGTTGATCCAGGGCGCTTTTCAGGCAAAGAGATCGAGGACAGCCTCGCCCTTCACAAGCTCGCGAGGCTGGTTGAGGTGGTTGTAAACCAGCGTCTTCGGGTTAATTCCCACCGCGTGGTAGATCGTCGCCAGCAACTCCCGGGGGTGAACCGGGTTCTCCACCGGGGCGGAGCCGGTCTCATCGGACTTGCCGTAGACATAGCCACGCTTGATGCCTCCACCAGCAACGATAGAGGTGAAGCAATAGGGCCAGTGGTCCCGGCCGTTTTTGTCATTGCCATTGCCCGAGGTGGAAATTCCCATTTTCGGGCTGCGGCCGAATTCGCCAACCACGACCACGAGGGTCTCGTCAAGAAGCCCCCTGTCATCGAGGTCACCGATCAAGCCCGCGACTCCCGGATCCAGCATAGGCCCGGCAAGCTTCTTCATACGGTCCGGCAAGCCCTTGTGGACATCCCAGGAATGGCGGTCGGAGTTGGCGACCTTGGGCCAGTTGACCTGCACGAAACGCGTCCCGGCCTCTACGAGGCGGCGGGCCAGAAGACAGCTCTGGCCGAAGGTGGTGCGCCCGTAGCGGTCACGGATGGAATCCTTCTCTTCCTTGAGATTGAAGGCGTTGCGAGCACGCCCGGAGACCACCAGGCTCAGAGCCTTCTGGGTGTACTTGTCGAGATCGAAATGCTCAACCGCCCTGGAGAGCGCGGGCATGCCACCGTTGATAACGTTGAGAAGACGCTGGCGCCTCGACATCCTCATGCTGCTGAGCTCGGGCCTCAAGGCCAGGTCTCCAGCATTGATCTTATCCATCTTCGAATTATCGAGATCATCTCCCGGGGGATAGAGATAGAACGGGTCGTAGGCGCGGCCGAGGAATCCTGCGGTGCCGGCCTTACCGATCACGCCGCTCTCCTGCAGCGGACGCGGCATCATCACAAAGGGCAGCATTGGAACGCTCGGCGGCATCAGCTTGGTGATATTTGACCCGACGTTGGGGAAATCCTTGGGCGAGGGCGGTTCCAGCTGGCCCGAGGGGCTGACCTTGTCGGTCGTATAGCCCGTAAGCATCTGGTACATCGCCGCGGTGTGATTGAAGAGCCCCACGGGCGTATAGCTCATCGAGCGGATAAAGGTGAGCTTGTCGGTCACCTTGGCGATGTTGGGCAACAGCTCGGTCACCTCCATGCCAGGCACCTTGCCCTTGATCGACTTGAAGATGCTCTGGACATCCGAGGCACACCCCTCCTTGGGGTCCCAGAGGTCCAGGTGACTTGGTCCGCCCTGGAGATAGATCAGGATGACGCTCTTGGCCTTGCCCCAACCGGGACCTCCAGAGCCTGGATGCTCCTCCTTGGCCGAAGCCTGCTGCAATTCGAGCATCTGCGCGAGACTCAGACCGATCAGCGAAGAGCCTCCGACTCGCAACAACTCCCGCCGCGAAAGACCTGCATCGCAGGTCACGCTACCTTGATCACCGGGTACGACCAGCATTCGTCATCCTCCCTGGGTGGTTTTCAATCTGACTCCGGCCTGTCGCGGCCTGGTGGAAAATCAACCCGCTCGCGACAAAGCACCTTGCAGCCGGAACTCCAAACGAGTAACCGACTTCGACCACAATTTGCAGTCCCCTTAGGATACTCCCACAACAGGCGACTCATCAAGGATTGAGACAACTCGCCCGACAACCACTAACTTACCTGTAGCCCGCCCAAAAAGGCTCCCTCCTGTCGTTTTAAGCCGCGCGAGAACAAAACCTCAGTAATCCTCCCGAACGGCTTCGGCCTCTCTATGGGCTTAAAAAACGTGCCCAGCCGTTCTTTTCTGCGATAAACTGCTTCGGACCTGACGAATGAACCCTTCTCCAACCCAGGGAACTCCAATGCTCAACAACCAGAAAACATCCCGGCGCTCCTTCCTGAAAAAGAGTGCCGTTCTTGCCGGATTGCCGACCATCATCACCTCCCAGGTTTCCGCCACATCGAGGAGACCGGCCCCCAGTGAGCGCATCACCGTGGGAGTCATCGGCTCGGGTAAACGTGGGCATACCCTGATGCGCGGACTGCGCGGCTCCAGCGAGGTACAGTTTGTCGCCGTTGCCGAGGTCGAGGCAAACCGCCGTGCAAGCGCGAAGAAGCTCGCCGAGGACCATCATGCCCGCCAAAAAGACAAGGGTGACTTCAAGGGCGTCGACACCTACGGGGACTTCCGCCAACTGCTCGCCCGCAAGGATATCGATGCCGTGGTCATCGCCACCCCCGATCACTGGCATGCGATCCCTGTTGTGGAAGCCGCCCGGGCCAGGAAAGACATCTATTGTGAAAAACCTCTGTCGCTGACCATCCGTGAGGCGAGGGTCATGGCTGACACGGTCAAGAAAGAAGGCGTTATCTTCCAGACCGGCAGCCAGCAGCGCTCAGAATGCGGCGGACGCTTTCACCGTGCCTGCGAGTTGATCCGCAACGGGCGAATCGGAGAGGTCAAGACCGTCCACGTCGGAGTCGGGGGGCCATCGAAAGATTGTGATCTTCCCGAGCAGCCCACACCCAAAGACGCGGACTGGAACACGTGGCTGGGGCCGGCCCCTCTTCGCGGCTACCACGAAGCGCTCTGCCCAAAGGGGGTCCACGGACACTACCCCGCCTGGCGCAACTACAAGCCCTATTCCGGCGGCGGCATGACCGACTGGGGAGCACACCACTTTGATATCGCCCAGTGGGGACTCGGCATGGATGAGAGCGGGCCCGTGGAGGTCCATGCTCCGAACGGGAAAGAATTCAAGACCCTGACCTACCGTTACGCCAACGGAGTCGTCATGTACCACGGCGGCGCCAACGGGGTGCTCTTCACCGGCACCAGGGGCAAGATCGAGGTCAACCGCGGACACCTGCACAGCGACCCGGGAGACATCCTGAAGGAAAAGATCGGTGATGATGAAATCCGTCTCTACAAAACCGGTCATCACCTGCGCAATTGGGTCGAATGTATCCGCAGCCGCAAAGATCCGATCTGCACCGCGGAGATCGGCTGCCGGTCGGTCACGATCTGCCACCTCGGCAACCTGGCCTACTGGAACAAGTGCTCTCTGAAGTGGGACCCGAAAGCCTACCGTTTTGTCGGCAATGACGAGGCGAATACCTGGCTGGACCGCGAGAGACGCAGCCCCTGGAAGCTCGAGGCCTGAGAGAGGCATCCCCCTTACTTTTTGCCGAAGACCGTTAACTCCATCGCATCCCGCTTGCCCCAGGGAAGGTCAATATCAAACCATTCTGTTTCGCTCTTGTGGCGCGAACGGACCAGGTCGAGGTAATCCTTCATCCCTGCTGCGCCGAGACCCGCGTTGTCGGCCACCACCAGGGCCCCATCCCTGAGACGGCCCTCCAGGCCTGTAAAACAGGGGTGGTAGTTGGCGTAATTGCAGTCAAGGAAGAGAAAATCGACCTCCGCCTCAATTTCGCGAACGATTTCCCGGGCATCGCCGGTACGCACCTCTACCCGGGCTGCGAGCCCGGCACGTTCGAAATTCTCACGGGCCTGGCGCGCCCGGTCCGCATCGAGTTCGATGGTAATCAGCCGGCCCTTGCCGAGCTTTTCGAGCTCGCGGGCGATCCAGAGGCCCGAATAACCCAGCGCGGTACCACACTCCACCACCACCGCAGGTTCCCTCGAACGCACCAGCTCGGCAAGCCGGGCGCCTTTTTCAGGCCCGACCATATAGACCGTCTGCTCACGGCAGATCCTGTCCAGTTCTGCAATTACCTGCGCCACCTTGTCCTCCGTCCCGTCCGGCGAGCCCGGCCCGCGTTCCGCACTCCCCCCTGCACCTGCATCGCAGCCACAGAGAACGAGAACGAAACCCGCCAGGAGGCACGCTGACCTGGTTCGTTTTTTCATCGATGAGGTTCCCTGCCTGTCATGAACTCATGGTCGGCCAGAAAGAATCTTTCTGCAAGCCCCGCTGAAAAACAATCCTCAGGGAGATATGCGCCGCCGGTCTCGGGGGAAGAGGGTGGCCTGCTTCACATTCGCCAGCCCGAGCAACTGCATGGTGAAGCGCTCGAGGCCGAGCCCCAGCCCTCCGTGAGGCGGCATCCCATGGCGGAAAGCACTGACATAGTAGTCGTACTCCGCCGGGTCGAGGCCCCTCTCCTTCATCTTCTCACACAGCAGCGCGTGGTCATGGATGCGCTGGCTCCCTGTGGTTATCTCGAGGCCGCGCCACAGCAGGTCAAAGCTGCGCGAGGTCTCCGGGTCATCCTCCCGGAAGGCGGTATACATCGGCCGCTTTGAGAGCGGGAAGCCGACAACGTAAAGGAAATCCGAGCCGTGCTCCTTCTCCGACCATGCACAGAGCAGGCGCTCTCCCTCAGGATCCAGGTCGCCCCGGGGGCCACAGCGATGGCCTTCCTTCTCGAGGATCTCACCGGCCTCCTTGAAGGTTACCTGCGGGATCTCGCCATTCACATCCGGAACCGTCGCGCCCAGGAGCTCGAGCTGGCCCGGACAGTGCTCCCTGGCAGCGTCACACATATGCCCCACCAGCCCGATCTGCATGGAGATAATGTCCTGCTCGTCGCGGATAAAACCCATCTCGAAATCCAGTGAGGTGTATTCATTTACGTGGCGGGAGGTTTCATGCTTCTCGGCCCGGTAGACCGGCCCGATCTCGAAGACCCTCTCAAGGCCGCTGCCGACCATGATCTGCTTGTAGAACTGGGGCGACTGGGCGAGAAATGCCGGCTGGCCGAAGTAATCGATCTCGAAAACGTTGGCCCCGCCCTCGGTGCCGGTGGCGACAATCTTCGAGCTCTTGATCTCGGTAAAATCCCGGGACCGAAGGTAGGAGCCGAAGGCCTCGACCAGGGCGGCCTGGACCTCGAAGATTGCGCGAATTTCTGGAGCCCTCAGCGAGATCGGCCTGTTGTCGAGAATCTTGTCCAGATGGGTCTTCGCCAGGACCTTCGGCCGGTTGATCTCCAGGGGCGGCTCCTCGGCTACAGACAGAACCTTGAACGAAGAGAGGTGAATCTCGACACCACCCTGCGCCCTCGGATCATCCATAACGGTTCCGACCACCTCGACAACAAACTCCTTGCCGATCTCCGCAAGGTCGGCCTCCGAACCGGGCTGGGCAACAGCCTGGATCAGGCCGCCACGGTCGCGCAGGACAAGAAACTGCACATCCTTGTGAATACGAAGGTTATGAACCCACCCGGCCAGGCGTACCTCGTCTCCCTTATGGGAGGCGGCCTGCGATGAAAGAATCCGGTCCATGATTTCTGACGTCCTGCAAAATTGTGCAAAACGACGATTGTATCATGCAGCGAGTCTGAAGTGGGAGAGGAGGTGATGAATCCCTCAGCGCTTCAGATGGAGCAGGGGCGGATGGGAGAATCCAGCGTAAACGCTTTTAACAGAGGCCTTTACGGTGTTTCCATGATGAAGGTAGAGGCGGTATTTCAGCCGGATGGACTGCCCCTTGCGCATCCGATAAGCGCCCTTTTCCGCTTCCTTCTGACCGTAGAAATGCCTGTGCCCGAAGGGGTTAGCTGCAAAAAGTCCATAATCCCTGACATGCCAATGGGTCGGGTGGCGGAAGCTCACAGGATGGTCCATGATGGTTACCCCGACCTCCTTGCCCTCGACCGGACCGTAATAATCAACCCATTCAGCGGGCTTGCCCCAGCACTCTGAAGCACCCGCACCACCACGGGAGTTCCTGATACTTCCTCCGCTGGTCTGCTTCATCGTGCCGGCAAGGCGGATGCCGAAGGAGCCTTCCTTGGTTGAACCGAAATGAACATCTCCCTCGGTGGCCACCAGGGTGATGTCAAAATCCATCAAGGCCTGCCCGCCGGCCAGTGGGATGATTTTTACGTCCCTCCTCTCCTCGAGGATCTTCTCGCCCTTTACCGTCTCCCAGCTATTGGTCGAGACCAGCCTGCCGTAGACGGCACCGGACTCTTTGCTCTTGAAGCCCCGGTGGACAATCCTCCCCGTGGTGGCTCCTTCAGCCCAGAAATCGATCCCGTTCACCTCGCCGTGGGTAAACCACAGGGAGCGGTGGTGCGGATGGTCGGCACGCTCCCCTTTCGCAGGGCTCTTGAGAGGATAGTGACGAGTCAGGTTGCCTCCAGCGGGATTGCGCAATGGGTAGAAATACGGTTTGTAGAGGCCCTTGCCTCCGTAGACATAACTGCTGAAGACCTTGCCATCGATATCGATGCGGCTGGACCCGCGCCCCTGCGTAAGCACCTTGATGCGATCCTTGCCCTTGGGCGCCTTGCCCAGCAGCTCAATACTCCAGGCCCCCTGCACACCAGCCGGTAGTTTCGGTGAAACCCAGTGCACGACAACCCCGCCCTTGATGCGCTCAAGCTGGGACGGAAGCTCCTTGCCATCGGAAACCCGGCGCACCTTCACCGCGGGCAGCTCCGGCACCCCCTGCAGCTTGAAGCTCAGAGGCGTCCACGCCAGGTCGGTGGCAACCGGATCCGAGACAACCCCGAGGCGAGTGCCTCCCTGGAGGCCGGCTGGAACAGCGAAGGCCACCAGCGGGATGGTGAAAAGAAAACGCCGCCAGCTGGTCCGGATATCCGGGAAATTCATAACGTGCTCAGTATGCAGCTCGCCAACCCACCGGGCAGGGCCGACAGAACATTTTTCGTAAAGCCCTGCCCACCGGTAACGGCACGGCAGGATTCCTCACGGGCGGCGCCGTTCAGCTGCCGCCCCCATCCGGGGTGGAGGCCCCCAGCGGGATCTCCTGCGCGGAGCCTTCCGGGCCCGCGCCCTCCTTGTCTTCTTCGCCAAGGGAAAGTCGCTCGTAGGTGCGCCCCTCGCTCGGGCAATCCCGGGAAAGCAGCGCCTCCTTGTAAAGTTTCTGCCCCCAGTCAGTAGGATACTCTCCCGTCAGGCAACCCTCGCAAAGCTCACACTCGGAAAGACCGAGCGCCCCGTTCAGCTCCTCAACCGTCAGGTATCGCAGGGTGTCCGCGCCGAGATCGGCGGCGAGTTTTTCGAGACCGGCCGCTGCCAGGTCCCCCTTGACCGGTTTTTCGAAGAACTGCGGTGCAATCAGCTCGCTGACCGTCGACATGTCGATGCCATAGCTGCAGGGAGCCATGATCGGGGGACAGGCCACCCGCACATGAACTTCTTTTGCACCCCCGTATTTTCTGAGCATCTTCACGATAACGCGAAGCGTCGTCGATCGAACAATGCTGTCCTCCACCAGGAACACCCGCTTGCCGCGCACCACCTCCGGCAACACGGTGTATTTGCGCTGAACCCGGGCCTTGCGGTTCTTGCCCTCGATAAAGGTGCGCCCGACGTAGCGATTGCGAATCAGGCCCTCCTTGGTCGGGATCCCGAGGCGGTGAGCCATCGCATCACAGGCCGCCTTGGCGGTATCGGGAACCGGCACCGCTATGCAATCTTCGGAATCGACCTCCAGCGGCTCTGCATCCGCAAGCGCCTCGCCGAGCCGGTTACGGGCAAGGTATACCGACTTGCCGTTGAGCTCCGAGGCGACATTGGCGAAATAAACCCATTCGAAAAAACAATGCGCCTTGCGGGGCGATGCAGCGAACTGCTTGATCTCGTACCCCTCGGGCCGCACATGGATCAGGTGGCCGGGTTCGAGATCGCGAAGGTTCTCAAACCCCTTGTTGGTAAGAGCCAGGCTCTCGGAGGCGGCACCAAAGAGGTTGCCGCGGAAACCGTATACCAGGGGACGGACCCCGAGAGGGTCACGCGCCAGGACCAGGTCCCCATCCGCGTTGAGAAGCGCGAGGCTGTAGGCGCCATCGACCGTATCGGCAATGTGCCGGAACACCTTGACGAAATCAGGCTTCTCATCTCCCTTGTTGGCATAGGCCAGGTGATGCATGAAGAGTTCGGTGTCGGTGTCGTGAGCCAGGTGGTAGTCACCCTTATCCTGCTCAAGCAATTTCTTGCGCACCTCGGCATAGTTGGCGATGTTGCCGTTGAAGCAGAAGGCGAACCATTTCCATTTCCGGCCATGGTGGCGTTCAAAAGGCTGCGCGTATTCGCGCCCCTCTTTTCCGCAGGTAGCGTAACGGGTATGCCCGATCGCTGCACGGCCACTGTACTTGTCGACAATCGCCCGGAACTTGCCGGGGTCCGGATGCGTCAGGTGAAACACATCCGTAACGCTGCCGACCTCCTTGTAGGTGTCAATCAACTGGGCGGCGGACTCGTCAAAGCGAGTAAGCCCGGCGGCGAGCTGGCCCCGGTTCTGCAGATCGATAAGCATGTCAGGAACCAGCCGGGTTACAGACCCCTCGTATAGTTCCTCACCCGGAGTTATTGCACTATCCATCCTGTAGACAGCGGCAATACCACATTCGTCATGAACCTGATCTAACACTTAAGACAGTCCTCGCACACTAAAGACAGTCCTGCAGGAAACCCGGAAAAGCTCTCCGGAAGTCGAACGATAACCGCAGTAGGAAACCGAGTCAAGCTCGGCGCATCCAAGAGTTTTCAGTTCTCTTTACGACTTTTGAGCCACTCGGAGAGGTGCCTTCCCGGACAGGCCGTCGGACCGAGGCCCTCCAGCGTCCGGATCCCGTTGTGGGTGTATATCTCCCGGTCGGCGATGCCAAAGCGGACCTGCAGGCGCGAGAGCATCTCCTCCAGGCGCCCCAGCTGCGCAGGAGTTGCTTGCTGAAGATCAAAGTTTCCCAGCACGAGAACCCCTATATTGCCCAGATTCAGCGCCTGGGAGCCGGCATGGGCCCCGATCCTGTCAAGATGCCGGCCCTCCCAGACCCTCCCCGCAGGATCGACAATGAAGTGGTAGCCGATGTCATCCCAGCCCTTGGAACCCATGTGCGTATCCTGGATAGCCTTGATCGCCCTGCCCACCGAGGCCCGGCCGATGGCGGAAAAAACCCCGCCGCCGGAGTGATGGACCGTAATCCTGCGGGGATCGCCCAGGGCGATATTCAGCTCGACCTTTTCCGATGCGCCCCATTGCCCCCTGGCAAGAGATCCCAGCTCGAAAGCGACATCCTCTCTCCAGCGGGCTGCGGGATCAGCCTGCGGTCCGGGACGACCGACCGTAACCAGCACCACCAGGGCGGCGAGCAATGCCGCCGCCAGGCCCATCGTGGCCAGGCGAACTCTCTTCCGTTCACTTCCTTTCTTCATCGTAAGGAGAGTTTACCCGCAGCGCAGCGCCG
>JAYGDV010000188.1:0-7987 GCA_046582735.1 Planctomycetota bacterium | reverse complement strand
CTTAATGCTGAGGAGCCTGTTCCAGGGTACGGCCCGGATCAGCGCTCCCTATCCGCGTGCGGGTTATGACCGCACGCCTGATGAGCTGGACTGTGACGTCTATGAAAACTGATTCTTAAACAGCTAGCGGCCTGCTGCGGGAGGTTTCATGTCCGGAAACCTCCCGCGGTTTTCATTCTTAACCGTAAATTATCGGGCCACTTAGTGGGAAAGGATGGGATGGGAAGACTAATTGTGCGAAGATCCTGCAGTTGGAAGATTCGTGCGGGGACGGCTCTCGGAGTCCCCTGGAAAGTGGCTAAATGAACAATGGGTTTTGTGGGCTCTTATCTTTGGCAGATTTTAAGGGGCTGGATGTATCGGGCGCAAACAACCTCGGGAATAAGGAGATTTTTGCGATGAATCGTATGTATCTGCGCGCCTTCGTGGCGACTCTATGTATCGTAGTGGCTGGGCAATGCCAGGCACAGGAACTGGAGCTTTCATTTGACGGCTCTTGCGGCAACGAATCCACGTTAGCGCCAGGAGCGGTCCAGGCGGTTTCCATTGACTGTGTACTGGCGACATCGAACAACCCCCTCGACAGCGGTGCCCAGGGATGGTCGATCAGCGTTGCAGCACGGGGTGGAACCATCACCTCGATCACCACCGATGGAACGGCCGCCGCCACGACAGACAATGGCGGACTGCGCGGGGTCGGCTTCGAAAAATCAGAAACCACCTCTGACTCAGGTGTTGCCACCGGCGGAAACAATGATTGCGATGGACTCAATGGCGCCATAAGTGCCATCGTCCTCTCCTTTGAAAGTCCCATCACCCTCGATATCGAGGGCTCCTCCGTCATCGCCCGCATTGATGTCGAAGCTGCGGCTCCCGACACCCACGGCGACTGTAACGGCGTAGAGGTTTTCTTTGCTGACGGTTGCCGCGGAGCAGGACAGCCCGTACGCAATGCCGTCACGCTCGACACCCGGACCTTCATTCCCGAGCTCGCCCGTTGCGAATTCAACGTCTGCTCCCTGCCTCCGGAAGATTGCTCCAGCGAGGGAGATGAAGACCAGAACGGCCTGGCCGACTGCGAAGACCCCGCCTGTGCTGAAGACCCCGCCTGCGTTGTCGACAACGGCGACGATGACAACGTAGACAATGGTAATGATGGCGACGATGGCGGTGACGGAGATGATAACGGAGATGATGGTGCTGACGACGATGACGCAGAGGAGGAAGAAGCCGGAACTCCCAGCGTAGCCTTTGGACGCTCCGCTCTCTCGGCTCCCGAAGATGCCGAAAACCAGGACGCCTCCGGCTCAGTGAAGCTGGTACAGGTACGCAGCCGCTCCTCGATGCATGTCCATGTCGCGGGTCTCGAACCCGGCGGCGTCTACGCAGTCAACGCCTCTCTCGGTGAATTGAGTGAGGCCGTTGGAAGCATCACCACCCGGGAAGCTTCTGTAAGACCTTCGCGCTGCTACAGCGGAGGGCTCTCGGTACCGGAAGAAGAAGCTCCCGCCGAAGAAGATAATGAAGGCGGCGGCGCAGGCGACGACGCAGGCGACGACGCAGGCGACGACGCAGGTGACGACGCAGGCGACGACGCAGGCGACGACGCAGGCGACGACGCAGGCGACGACGCTGACGCAGACGACGACGATGATGATGGTCACCGAAGAGGCTGGCGCTGGGGTTGGCGTTGCCACCGTCGTGGAAACGACGGCCGCAACCGCGGCCCCTCCGGTTCGGCAAGAGTCCGCCTCAAACGCGACCTGTCCGAGGCGACCTACCGAATCACGACCAGGGGAATCGACGACCTCTCTTCGGCCCGACTGATCCTGGTCGATGGAACCGTGATCGACCTCGATGGCCGCCGGGGCAGCATCGACGTGGCCGAGGGCCAGGCCGAGGCATTGAACGGCGCCGTGGTCGAAGTTTATACCGCCGCGGAGGAAGGCGGCGAGGAGACCCTCGCCCTCTCCGGAGATGTCAGCTCCTGCTATCCCCGCCTCGACCGCTGGCGCGAGAGACACGCCGAGCGCCGCGCGGGCAAGGGCAGCCTCAGAATCGACACCCGTCGCGATGATGAGATGCCTTTCGGGGTTGCGAGTCTTACCGATCTCGAAGGCGCCGTCATTACCGTTGTCGACGCAGATGGTGGAGTTGTTCTCAGCGGCACGATCGATGAGCTGAACACCTTCGGCCGCCGCAATGACGATAACGAAGCAGATGACGACAAGGTCCCCGACGAGGAGGCCCTGGAGGTCGTCGCAGAGGTCGTGGAAGAAGGCGCAGGAGCCGTCTTCAAACTCCTTGAACCCCATGACGCGAGCTTCCTCAGGGGCGACACCAACGATGATGGAGTCGTCAACCTGAGCGACCCGGTCAGGGTTCTCTCGGTGCTCTTCCAGGCCGGTGGTGAGCTTTATTGCGAAGATGCCGCCGACGCCAACGATGATGGAGCCATCAACCTGACCGATCCGATCCTCATGCTTCGGACGCTCTTCGATGGCACGGCGGGCATCTCCGCGCCTTACCCCTACAGGGGCTTCGACCCGACCCCCGATGACCTGCACTGCAAGGACTTCGAGGGATAAGCAGTTTTGCCCCGCATGAAGGGGTGAGACCAGGAGGCGGGCGGCAGACTTCAGGTTTGCCGCCCGCCTTTTTTTTCAGCTGAGGCGAATTGGCGGAAAAGACATACACTCGGACAAGCCGAAAGTCTAAGATATCTGCGGTCCGGAACGCACCAAGAACAGAGATCAAGATGCCCCCCTACAGCAAAACCAGCAGGTCTGCCAGGTTCCTGATCCCGCTCTTATTCGCCTGGGCCCCGGTTTTCTGCATCGAAGGCGAGCTTCCCCCGGCCGCCGGGCACGATGTCGACTTCGAGAAAGAAATCCGCCCGCTGCTGAGCGAGTCGTGCGTTAAATGTCATGGCGCAAAAAAACAGAAAGGCGGACTCAGGCTGGATCTCGGCGCCGCGGCCCTCAAGGGCGGTGATTCCGGGGCGGTAATCCGGCCCGGCAAAAGCGCTGAAAGCAGGCTTGTGCTCCTGGTTTCCGGGGCGGACAAGAAGATCGTCATGCCGCCCCGGGGCAAGCGCCTGGGCCCGGCTCAAATCGGCCTGCTGCGCGCCTGGATCGATCAGGGCGCGAAATGGCCCGCCGATCCAGCCACAGCCGCCCGCATCGAAAGCGACCACTGGTCCCTGCAGCCGGTGCGCAAGCCGGCTCCCCCGGCGATCAAGGCCGGCGGTTGGGCGCGCAATCCAATCGATGCCTTCATCCTCGAAAAGCTCCGGGAAAAGGAGCTCCAGCCGCGCCCCATGGCCGACAGGGCAACCGTGATTCGCCGCCTGAGCTTCACCCTCCTGGGACTTCCTCCCAGCCCCGCCGAGGTGCAGGCCTTCGTCAACGACAAGGATCCGCTGGCCTATGCCAACCTCGTCGAACGAATGCTGGCCTCGCCGCGCTACGGAGAGCATTGGGGCCGGCATTGGCTCGATGTCGCGCGCTATACCGAGAGCCAGGGTTTCGAATACGACCGCCTCAGAAACAATGCCTGGCACTACCGCGATTACGTGATCCGCAGCTTCAATGCCGACAAGCCCTATGACCGATTCATGATGGAGCAGGTCGCCGGGGATGTACTTAAGCCGGTGATGAGCGATGGAATCATCGCCACCAGCCTCCTTGTCTGCGGCCCCTACGACCAGGCCGGTAATAGCCAGCGCAACCAGACCCAGCGCATGAAGACCCGGGAAGAAGAGATGGAAGACCTGGTGAGCTGCGTGACCCAGGGCTTCCTCGGCATGACCGTCAACTGCGCCCGCTGCCATGCGCATAAATTCGATCCCATTCCGCAAACGGACTACTACCGCATCAAGTCAGTCTTTGATGGTGTCATCCACGGTGAACGTGATTTCGGCTCACAGGCTGAACGCGATGCCCGGCAGAAAAAGGTCACTGTCCTCAACGCCAAGATCGCAGAGCTGAGCGCTAAGGTTGAAAAACTCGAGAAGGGCGCGCGCCAGCGGGCCCAGGCGAACAAGGGGAAGAAGGCCCCGGCAGCCGCGACCGGCCCCCAGCCCATGGCCCTCTGGACCTTCGAAAACGGCAGCCTCCAGGACCAGGTTGGAGGTATGCACGCAAAGCTCAACGGCTCCGCCAGGGTCGAGCGCGGCCGGCTCATCCTTGACGGAAAGAACTCCTTCGCCTCGACAGCCCCCCTCGGAAAAGACGTAGCGGAGAAAACCCTCGAGGCCTGGGTCCACCTGCCGACCCTCGACCAGGGCGGTGGAGGTGCCATCTCGCTGCAGACCAACGACGGCAAGGTCTTCGACTCGATCGTCTTTGCCGAGCGCGAAAAGCGCAAATGGATGGCAGGCAGTAACGGGTTCGTCCGGACCAGGAACGTGTCGGCGGCAGCGGAAAATTCAAATCCTGGAACCGCGGTTCACATGGCCATCGTCTACAAGGCCGACAACTCGATCAGCCTCTACAGAAACGGCCAGCTCTACGGGCAGAGCTACACGCCCGGAGGCCGGGTCACCTACCGCAAAGGCCAGGCCCATGTGGTCCTCGGCCTCAGGCACCAGGGCTCCCGCAACGGTCTCCTGAAAGGAGAAATCGAGCAGGCGGCTCTCTACGGCCGGGCACTGTCTGAAAAGGAAATCCGGGCGTCAATCGGGTCGAGAGGTTCTTTCATCTCGCTCGATGATGTATTGGGGGAACTCAGCGGGCAGCAGCGCAGCGAGCGAACCGCGCTCCTTGAGAAAGCTGAAAAAATCCGCGGGCAGATCAGCGCGATGCCGCGCGGCGGGGGCAAGACCTACGCGGGGAAACGGCGACAGCCGAAACCGACCCGCCGGCTCATCAAGGGCAATGTCCGGGAGCCGGCCGAGGCCGTTCGCCCGGGAGCGCTGTCGGTGATCAGCGAACCCCCGGGAGATTTCGGGCTGGCTGAAAATGCCCCGGAGGCCGAGCGCAGGATCCGCTTCGCCCACTGGCTCGCTGATCCGAAAAACCCGCTGCCGGCAAAGGTGATAGCCAACCGGGTCTGGCACTACCATTTCGGCCGCGGCATCGTCGGCTCCCCCAACGATTTCGGCTCGCTTGGCGAGGCTCCCACCCACCCCGGGCTGCTTGACTGGCTGGCGGCGAACTTCATTGAAAAGGGCTGGAAGATCAAGGAGCTCCACCGCCTCATCCTGCACTCCAGCACCTGGCTCCAGGATTCTTCCTGGGACAGGAAATCCTCTGAGATCGATTCAGAGAGCCGCCTGTTGTGGCGCTTTCCGCCCAGGAGACTGGAGGCCGAGTCCATCAGGGACTCGATGCTCTCCCTCAGCGGCAAGCTCAATCCCCAGATGGGAGGACCCAGCTACAAGCCCTTCTCGATATCGAATTTCGGCTCATCCTTCTACAAGATCAAGGACCAGGAGGGGCCGCAATTCGACCGGCGCAGCATTTACCGCATGAACGTCAACTCGGGCAAGGACCCCCTGCTCGACGTCTTTGACTGCCCGGATCCATCCGTCAAGGCGCCGAGACGGTCCTCAACCACGACCCCCCTGCAGGCTCTCTCCCTGATGAACAACTCGCTGGTACAGAGGCTCTCGAAAAGTTTTTCCGCCCGGCTCGAACAGGAGGCGCAAAAAGACGGGGGCAATTCAATCGAGCGGGCATGGCTCTACGCCTTCGCACGCAAGCCGACCGGCGCTGAACAGAAGCGCTGTGAGGTCCTGGCAAGAGATCACGGCCTCGACACGGTCTGCTGGGCCATCTTTAACGCATCGGAGTTTCTCTATGTACGCTGAGCACGAGGTAGAAATGGCGCAGGCGAACAGCGACCCCATGAGCAGGCGCCACTTCCTGTGGAATAACGCAAGCGGCCTCGGAGGTCTCGCCCTTGCCTGGATGCTCCAGAAAGAAGCGGCGGCCGAAGGCGGAAAGACCGCTACGGAAGGAATCCACCTTCCTGCACGAGCCAAGCGCGTCGTGCAGATCTTCTGCATGGGCGGCATGAGCCAGATCGACACCTTTGACCACAAACCGGCCCTTGAAAAGCTCCACGGCAAGAAGCTGCAGGGGCGGGGTGAGCTGCGCGGCTTCTTCGGGCAGCCCGGACTCATCATGAAGAGCCCCTTTGAGTTCAAGCGCCACGGAAAATCGGGCAGCTGGGCAAGCAGCATCCTTCCCAACCTCGCCACCTGCGTCGATGAATGCTGCTTCCTGCATTCGATGGTGGCCAAGAGCAACAACCATACGCCGGCCACCTTCCAGATGAACACCGGCTTCACCCTGAACGGCTTCCCGTGCATGGGCTCCTGGCTGAGCTACGGTCTCGGAACAGAGAATGAGAACCTGCCCTCCTTTGTCACCCTGCCGGACCCGAGGGGAATGCCGGCGGGAGGCTCGATCAACTGGGCCGCGGGCTTCCTGCCCGCTGCCCACCAGGGAGTCGCCCCCAACACCAGCGGCTCGGAGCTCGTGCGTGACCTGAGGACTCCGGGCAACGTCTCCGCTGCCAAGCGCAAGGCCGGGCTGGAACTGCTGGAGAACATGAACAGGACGTTCCTTGAAGAAAACCCCGGCAACAGCGACCTCGCCGCACGTCTGCGCTCCTACGAGCTGGCCGGCGCCATGCAGCTGAGCATACCGGAGGCGCAGGACTTCTCCGGGGAAACCGCTGCCACCAGGAGCCTCTATGGCCTCGACAACAAGGCCTCGGAGGGAATCGGGCGTAACTGCCTGATCGCCCGGCGGATGCTGGAGCGAGGGGTCCGGTTTGTCCAGATCCTCAACGGCGGTGCCTTCGGCTCGCCCCGCATCAACTGGGATGCCCATGAGAGCGTTGTCAAGAACCACACCAAGATGGCCGCCAGCATGGATATGCCCTTCGCCGGCCTGATCAAGGATCTCAACCAGCGCGGGATGCTCGATGACACGCTGGTGCTGCTGACCACCGAGTTCGGCCGCGGGCCGGCCACCCAGGGAGTCAACCGTCCCGGGCGTGACCACCACCCCGATGCCTTCACCTTCTTCATGGCCGGCGCCGGGCTGAAGAAGGGCTTCCACTACGGAGAATCAGACGACATCGGCTTTGCGGTGGCGGACAAGCCCACCACGATTCACGACTTCCACGCCACGGTCCTGCACCTGATGGGCATCGATCACAAGAAGCTCACCTACTACCACAACGGCATCCAGCGGCGCCTGACCGATGTCCACGGCCACGTGATCAAGGGGATCCTCGCCTGAGGCCTGTCAGTCGGAGGCTTTTGACGGACGCGCCACCTGGCTACCGGACCACGCCTCCCAGGTCCTGATGACATCCTCCCTGCCCTTGAAATCGCGGTAAACTGCCCGCGCCGTGAAGCCTATGTCCTTCCCGATTGCATAGTGGCGGGCAAAGAAGACGAAATCCCAGGCCGGGTTGCCCTTGCCGCCACCGGAGGGCGATTGCGCGAAACGCAGCTCGCAGTCCTTCCCGACATCCCGGAACATCATGATGAAGACCTTGCCGTGGGAAACTCCATAATAGAAGGGATAGAGATATTCGTATTCTGACAGGCCCTCCACCAGCGCTATGTTGAACCCGGGGTCGACTGGCGGGTCCCAGGTGCTGCCAGCCGGACGATGGCAGGCCCGGTCGCCGTGGCTTGCGGGCAGGTGGGTGATCCAGCGGGGCGCGGCCTTGCCCTTGCCCGGCCGGGACCGGCCGATGAAATGGATGGCCATGTCTTCGGGAGCATGAATATAAGAAGCGAAGAAGACCCCGATGTAGCCATGCTTCTTCCAGGCATCCTTCAATGGCCGGAAGCTCGCCCGCATCTCCACGGCATCCTCGCCGGTGAGCTCATAGCTGAGGCGCCCCTGCAGGGGCCAGTTGGCTGTGCGCTCCTGGAAGAGCTCGACCTTCTTCTTTCCGACCCGCTTCAGCCGGATCGCTGCAATACGCGGCTCAAAGATATTCCAGCCGTAGCTGGCGG
>JAYGDV010000110.1:0-4936 GCA_046582735.1 Planctomycetota bacterium | reverse complement strand
CAACACTCAGGCGGGTGACCTGGCTTGAAAAAACGGCGATGGTCATCTGCGATCTCGAGGACGACAAGGGTCACGCCCCGGTGGCAGAGGCTCCGCGCTCGCTGCTTCGCAGGCAGCTCGAGGCCGCCTCCGCGGCAGGCTATGATGTCTTCGCCGCCTCGGAGCTCGAGTACTACATGTTTGAAGACACCTACCGCGAGGCGCATGAGAAGGGCTACGCGGATCTGCGCCCGACGGGCTGGTACCTCGAGGACTACCACATGCTGCAGGGCACCCGGGTCGAAAAGCTCAACCAGGCCGTCCGCAGGAACCTGAAGGAATCCGGAATCCCGGTAGAGAATTCAAAGGGTGAATGGGGACGCGGCCAGCACGAGCTCAACATCCGCTACGCAGAGGCCCTCGACATGGCCGACCGCCACTCGATCTACAAGCAATGCTTCAAGGAGATCGCCGGGGAGCTCGAGATGAGCGTCACCTTCATGGCCAAGTATGACGACGAGCAGGCCGGCTCGAGCTGCCATGTGCACCTGAGCCTCTGGGAGAACAAGCTCAACTCCTTCGATGGAACCACGGAGCTCGGCCCCATCCGCTGTTCGGATATATTCAGGTGGTTCCTCGGCGGGTGGATCGCACATGTTCCCGACGTGATGGTCTTTTACGCCCCGACCCCGAACTCCTACAGACGCTACAAATCAGGCTCCTGGGCTCCGACGCAGCTGGCCTGGAGTCATGACAACCGCACCGCCGGGTTCCGGGTCGTCGGCAGCGGCAGCAGCCTTCGCATCGAGTGCCGCCTTCCCGGCGCCGACTGCAACCCCTACCTGGTCTACGCCGCGGCGATAGCCTCCGGGCTTGACGGAATCTACAAGCAGATCGAGCCGCCACCGCATTTCGAGGGCGATGTTTACCAGGCAAAAGACCTTCCCGCAGTTCCCGCGAACCTCGCTGAAGCGATCGACCTCTTCGAAAAGAGCTCCTTCGCCCGGGAGAGCTTCGGCGATGCCGTGGTTGATCACTACACTCACTTCTTCCGCACCGAGGATGCCGCGCGCGACTCATCGATCAGCAATTGGGCTCGCAAGCGCTACTTCGAGCGTATCTGAGGACAGCCCCGCACATGAAGCCCGCACTGATCGGAATCCCCACCTACGGACGCAACGACGATGGGCACTTCTTCCTGCCGTCGGAATACGTCGAGTCGGTTCGAAGAAGCGGCGCCTGCCCCATCCTCCTGCCACCGGGGGAAGAACACCTCGACCACTGGTTCGAACTCATCGACGGGATCCTCTTTCCCGGCGGCGGCGACATCGAGCCCGCCCGCTACGGTGGTGGCGAACACGAGATGATCTACATGGTCAACCCCGAGCGGGATACGATGGAGTTTGCCCTGCTCGACCGGGTGCTCGAATCAGGGCTCCCCACCCTCGGGATCTGCCGCGGCACCCAGCTCTTGAATGTCGCACTGGGAGGAACTCTCTTTGACCACCTCCCCGACCACGTGGGAGGAGAGATCACCCACCGCCTGCCGCCTCGCGAGCCGACCCCCCACCCGGTACAGGTCGAGGAAGGCTCCGGTTTGGCTGAAATTCTCGGGGAGACCGGGTTCACAGCCGAGTCCTGGCATCACCAGGCCATCCGCGATGTGGCCCCGGGGCTCACCGTGGTGGCGCGCGCGCCTGACGGCACCATCGAGGCCGTAGAAAAAACGGACCATCCCTGGCTCTACGCTGTACAGTGGCACCCGGAGCTGACCGCAGCGGAGGATCCCATCCAGCAGCGTCTCTTCAACACGCTGGCGGAGGCCGCCCTCGCAGCCCGCCAACCAGGAACAGGCAACGAAGGAGAATCAAATTGAGACTCGAAGGCAAGGTAGCCCTCATCACCGGAGGCGGAGGCGGCATCGGCCGGCAGACGGCCCTGGCCTTCGCGGCGGAGGGAGCCCGGATCGTGGCCACCGACATCAACTCCGAGGCCGGCGCAGAGACGATCTCCCTCGTCGAGGAAGCCGGAGGGGAGGCTATCTACAAGGATGCCGACGTCTCGAAGGCGGCCGACTGCGAGGCGATGGTCCAGGCCGCCGAAGATCAGTTCGGACGACTCGATATTCTTTTCAACAATGCCGGGATCATGCACCCCGAAGACGGTGATGCCATTGCGACCGAGGAGGAGATCTGGGATCTCACCATGAACATCAACCTCAAGGGGGTCTTCTTCGGCTGCAAGTACGGGATCCCCGCCATCCTGCGCGCCGGAGGTGGTTCGGTCATCAACACCGCCTCCTTCGTCGCCGTCCTCGGAGCGGCGACCCCGCAGCTGGCCTACACCGCCAGCAAGGGCGGCGTCCTGGCGATGACCCGCGAACTGGCGGTGATTCACGCCCGCGAGGGAGTGCGGGTCAACGCCCTCTGCCCCGGCCCCTTGAAAACAAAGATGCTGATGGACTTCCTCGACACCGATGAGAAAAAGCAGCGCCGACTGGTGCACGTTCCCATGGGACGCTTCGGCGAGGCGAAGGAGATGGCCCAGGCAGCGCTCTATCTCGCCTCCGATGAGTCCTCCTACGTCACCGGCACGACCTTCATGGTCGACGGCGGCATCACCAGCGCCTACGTCACCCCGGAATAAGCCAACCGGAATTACAGCGACTGCAGGTAGGCGACCAGGTCGGCAAGCTGTTCAGGAGTGAGGCTGTTTACAAGACCCACTGGCATCACCGAGCCCGGTGATTTTCTCCTCACGCCCACCGCGCTCCTGGTGATGGTGGATGAGATGCCGTTGGTCTGCCGAAGCTCTACCTCATCAGCGCTCTCGCTGGTTACAAACCCCGTCATCGCCTTGCCGGTCTTCATCACGAAGACATAGGTGTCAAATCCCTGGGCGATCTTGGCGCTGGGCTTGAGGATCGACTCGATCAGCTCGGCCTTCTTGTAGCGCTTGCCGATATCGACAAGATGCGGGCCCTTGGGCAACTGCCCGTTGGCCGTTGTGTGACAGGAAATACAGGTCTGGAGCTTGAAGAGCGCCTCGCCTCGCTTTGCATCGCCGGCAGCCTTGAGAGCGCGGGCCGCAGCGGCCTCCGGCTTGATGTTGGCGACCAGGTTGGGATTTTTCGGATCAGCCCTGGGAACCACGATCGGCGACTGGGCCTCCTTCGCCCTGGCGGCGACGGCCGCGGCGCTCGGCAGGCCGGCAATCTTCACCTTGTGGCGCGCCAGCTGTAAAGCTGTAGCCTGCAGGGTTTTCGCATCGGCTCCGGCCAGGAAGGTCTTCAGCGTCGCGGCGATCTTGTCGCTCTCCGACCAGGGCTTGCGATCGTAATAGGGCCCGGTACGGTCGGGGCGCGTACCCCACCAGCCACCCTTATAGTCGCCCTCGCGGTGGTAGAGCCGGACCAGCGTTGTCAGGATCTCGCGGCGGGTGTCGGTGTTCTGGGTGCGGCTGAGGCTCCCGGCCAGGCCGGAGACCGTCTCCTCGTTGTGCAGGTACTTGAGGGCCCAGAAGGCGCCGTCTGAATAGGGGCCTTCGATACCGTCGAGACAGGCCTTCACCGCGTTGCAGCTCTCCAGGGCGCGAACCGCCAGGTGAGGAATGACGCGGCCCGGATCCGCCTGCTTGTAGAGAGGCTTCGCCGTCGGCGCAGGCTGCCCCGAAGGACGCTGCGTAAAGGGCAGGATCGCCTTGCCGGCCTCGCTGCGGCCGAGCCGCCCGAGACTGATCAGGGCCTGGGCCCGGACCCGTGGATTCTCATCCTCCAGGGCAAGGAGGAAGGGCTGGAGCGGCAGCTTGTCGAGCCCCGCCTTGTCATCGGTGAGGGCGCGCAGGGCGGCCTCCCGAATGGAGGCGTCATCGAGCAGCTTGAACAACGCTGCATTCGACTCCGTCCCCAGGATCTGCTTCAGCGTATAGATCGCGGCGATCCGGCCGTAGAGCGGGGCCCTGGCATCTGCGGCTAGCCCTGAGAGCCCGGCGATCCTGGCCGTACCCTTGCCGCGACGCACCAGCTCGCGCTGGGAATGAAGCCTGTGTACCGCCGAGGGCGAAGAGAGATGGCCCAGGAGGGAAGCCTCGCTGCTGAAATGCAGCGGCTTGAAAGGCTTCGGGGTAAACCCGGCCGGGGTGACCTGGGTAACGAAGCCGACATTGGGACCGCTGAAGTTGAACTTGCCGTTCTTCCAGCTCGTCACGTAGAGGCGGCCGCTGCCGTCGACATCCATGTCTGTCGGACGCGGGAGCTTGAGAAAGACCTCCTGGTGGGCATCAAAGGTAGCCCCGTTGGCGGGAAGATTGTGGCGATAGACCGTGCTGGTGCCCCAGTCACAGGTGTAGAGCGCGTCGGCGTAGGGCTTCGGCCAGCGCAGGTCCTGGAAATACATCGCGCCGCAACCCGAGCCGCCTCCGTAATCCTTCAGCGGCGGCAGGCTCTCCCCGGTGAAGTTCAGGTAGAGCGAGGGGTAGCCGTAGAGACCCGACTGGATGACGTGGCTGAGGCGAATATCCCAGCCGCCCCCATCATTGGTATTGTCCCTGGTATAGAGGTTCAGGTAGGGATCGACGCAGATATCGACGATATTCCGCTGTCCCCAGCTGAAGATCTCCATGCCGGTTCCGTCAAGCCGGACCCGAACGACTCCGCCCCCGCGACGGGCAAGAACGGTGCCATCCTTGCCTTTGGCCTCGGTGAAACCGAAATCGCCGACTGCGATGTAGAGCCAGCCGTCGATACCCAGGCGGATCCCGTTGGTCGTATGGTCTGCCCCCCGGCGCTTGGTCTCCTCCGAGCTGATGCCCGTGATGAGCGTCTCCTCACGATCAGCGACACCGTCAAGGTTATCATCGTGATAGACGGTCAAGAACGGCGGATGGAGCACCCACAGGGAACCATGGTCGTAAAAGAGTCCGCGCGGATGGTCCATCTTCGCGAAGACGTTGATCTTGT
>JAYGDV010000092.1:0-2399 GCA_046582735.1 Planctomycetota bacterium | reverse complement strand
CCCGGCCAACCTGGTAATTGAGCCGGGGGGGTATGTGGTGGTGACCCTTGTCGGGGGGAATGACCTGGAGGCTGTCCAGGCAGCCCGCGAAGGCCAGGGTGAGCTCAACATCATTCTCACCTCGCTGCATGCTGATTTCGGGCTGAATGCGGCGGCTGACTCGGTCTTTCTTTTCGCCAACGGGCGGCGAATTGACCGGATGGGAATCCGCGACCTGGCTGCCGATGCCAGCGTGGGGCGCTTCCCCGATGGAACTGATTCGATAGCCACCTCCTTCGCTCCGACTCCGGGCTTTTCCAACAATCCCCATGGGGCCCTGAAGCCTCGTTTTACTGCGGGAGGGCAGCCTCAGCCGAGTTTGTGCAATGCGGCGGATGAAAAGGTAAGGGTGCGGTTTACCGTCCTGGTCGACCCTGACATCGCGTTGCCGGATGTCAGGATGCAATTCATTGAGCGGTCCGGTTGCGATGCCGCCGACCAGGTTCCCGGTATCTGCCAGGCGCTCTTCGAGGCCGCCGGGGCAAGTGTGGGCCAGGCAGAGGTATCCCTTGTCCAGGATCTCCTTTGCCAGGGGAGCGCAGAACCCGGAGGAGCAGATGGGGATGTGGCGCCAGCCGGCTGTCCCCAGGAGTCAACCGATGGAAGCTTCGGGAACCAGGCGGTCCGGGTGCTTACCTTCGAAGCTCTCCTGCCTTCTGCTGATGAGACAGCTCCGGCAGAGATGATCCTGTGGAATCTAACGCTGACCGATGAGCTTGGCGAACTCCAGGTGTGCCGCTGCTTCTCCTATGGAGGGGGTTGCGTGACCTTGGTGATCAATGAGTACCAGGCGAGGAATATCGAGACGCAGAAATTCGTCTGCGAGACCTGTGAGGACAACGTGTCTGTAAGAACTCCGGATTGGATCGAGATCTACAATTACGGTGATGAGCCGGTCGATATCACCGAGTTCGGCCTCGTCGGACGCAACGCAGCACGAGAGAACAACCTGGGTACCTGGATGTTCGGCAGGGATACCGACGGGGCCCCGGATCCGGGTTACCTGCTGGTCCAGCCTGGTGAGTGCCGGCTGGTGCTGGCAGATGGGGATGGAGGGGATATTCGGCGCGTTTACAGGAAGCTGGTTTCTGATGCAGATGGAAATCTCGTACCTGATATGAGCACCAAGTATTTTTCCACCCGCTTCGCTCTCAATCCCAATCGCCGCAGCGGTGCCGATGAGTTCGCCCTGACAGCGGCGGTGGGAGATTTTCACGTGGTGATCGACCGGGCGGTGCTTGATTTCAGCGCCTATGCAGCGGCCAACCCCGGGGTCGATCTCGACAATGACGAATTCTTCCTGCGGGATCTCTCGGCCGCCAGGTTTCCTGACCTGGATTTCCCCGATGCGCAGACGGCCCAGGAACGGTATGCCCCCGAGGCACTGACCCCTGGAAGGGTGACTGACTGCCCTTCGCTCCCCGTTTCTCTTGATGACCTCGGCGCCTCCAGCAACAGGCTGGCTTGCGACAAGCCGCCTCGGTTTATCGATGAGGTCGCGGTTGTTCCCGTCACCGCTGGTGGGCAGGCCGAGGGCCGGCGTTGCCCCACGGCCGCTGAGCCGGTCGTGGTATTCGCCTACGTCGCGGTCGATGCCAACACCTCGGTGGCCCGGCTTGCGGAGGATGCGGCCAGTTTTACCGTTGAGCTGGACTTTCAGCATGAAGGTGGCGATTCCGGTGTTCTCGGCGAGGATTCAGGCCTCCTGCTGCGCCCGGCTGCAGACCGGCCTACGGATACCCCAGCCGGGATGGCGCTCTGGGAGATCGAGGTGGTCATTCCTGCGCAGCCTCCCGGCCTGGTCACTTTCGGCCTGCGGGTCATCGATGAGCGCCAGGGACTCAATGTCCTCTTTGATGAGGACAACGCTCCCCGTGACAATCCCGCCATTGCGCCCGTGGTTTCATTCAGCTACCTCTCCGGTGGAGCTCCCCCCGGAGATTCGGTGGGGGTGAACGAGATCCTGCCTGACAATGAAACCGTGGAGCTTCCGGGGTTTGCCGGCTTTTTTTCCGACAGGTCGCCGGATTACATAGAAATTCATTTCCCGCAGGACTCCGAGGCTGATTCCTACGACCTGTCGGGACATTATCTCGCCGTGGAGCCTGGTCCGGACACCCCGATTGGAAGGCCGCGAGGTTTCGCGCTTCCGGATGGAATCGCGCCGGTCCCGCGGGGAGGATTCCGCCTGCTCGCCCTCGGGCAGGTTCCCCAGGGCGTACCGGTTGCCGAGCTCATCGGTTTTGATCTTCCCGACCCCTGTTCAGGCACACTCTACCTGGTAGGGCCGGATGAGCTCGGCAATTGCGTTGTAGACAGGATCTCCTGGGATTGCAGCACGGACATCGGTGGGGAGGTCA
>JAYGDV010000081.1:0-4888 GCA_046582735.1 Planctomycetota bacterium | reverse complement strand
TTTTTCAATATCCAGAAAGAGAAAAGCCAGCTCGACGGCAAAGCAAGACGTGACTGCAAAAAAACAAAATTCCAGAACCCGCCGAACCCCTGCCCCATCGGATAAGTCCGTCATCCCCCGCTCCAGGCATCCGATCTCCCGCAAGAATATCGACAAGGATGCCTGCACGATCATGCGGCGTCTCAACCAGCATGGCCACAAGGCCTACCTCGTCGGTGGAGCCGTCCGCGATCTCTACCTCGGAAAACTCCCCAAGGATTACGACATCGCCACCGATGCCACGCCATCGAGGCTGAGGAAGCTCTTTCGCAACTGCCGGATCATCGGGCGAAGATTCAAAATAGCTCACATCTTCTATGGAACAAAAATAATCGAGGTCGCCACCTTCCGCCAGAGTGCCGACAAGGACAGCGGCGACTCAGGAAATTCGGCAGAGGGGATCGTTCGTTCCGAAAGCGGAATCATCCTCCGGGACAATGCCTATGGCACTCCGAAGGAGGACGCCAGGCGAAGGGACCTTACGATCAACGGGTTGTTCTACGACATGAAAACATTCTCGGTGCTTGACTACGTCAACGGGGTCAGGGATCTCAAGGCCAGGGTCGTCCGGATGATCAATGACCCCGATGTCAGCTTCGCGGAAGACCCGGTAAGAATGCTTCGCGCCGTGCGCCATGCAGCCCGTACCGGGTTCGAGGTAGAGGACAAGACGATGGACTCGATCATCCGTAACCACCCTGACATTCTCCAGGCAAACTCTTCGCGCCTGCTCGAAGAGCTCCTCAAGGATCTGCGCAGCGGCGCAGCAGCCCCCTTCTTCAAGGCGCTCTTCCAGGCCCACCTTCTTGGGGACCTCCTGCCAACTCTCTCCGACCAGCTTGCAGAACACAGGGGAAAGCACCCCTTCTGGCGGCGAATGGAAGCTCTCGATGATCTCGTGCAATCCGGCAAAGAATTCTCAACGCCAACCTGTCTCTCCATGCTCCTCTTTACAACTTTCTTCGAGGAAGAGAAGATGTGGAGCTCCAGCGCCAGGATATCTGACAAGGCCCGCTCCAGGCTCCTTAGAAACTTCCAGAAGAGCACCAGCTCTCTGCAAATCTACAGGCGTTACACCGAGCGAATTCTCCAGGTCGCCAGGCACCTCAGCTCGTTTCACTACCAATTGCAGCAGGACAAGATTCCCTCCAAGTGGCTGGGGAAAAACTATGCCCCCGAGGTTCTCGACTGTCTCGAAATCGAGCTCGAGTCACTGGGCAAGAACCCGGATCAGCTGAAAAAATGGCGCAAAATCTGTGACCAGGAACACAGAAAACGTGAGGAAAAACGCGGTAAACGGCAGGAAGAGAATGGGGAAAATGAAAACGAAAATGCCCAGGGCGGCAGAAGAAGGCCAAGACGCAGGGGCGGGCGGAGAAGGGGCCGGAGAGGCCGCGGGGGCAAAAAAACCGACTGAAACCGCTGCCCCGTTCAGTGCCGGCGGAGATCGAGATAGCGCCCGGAAGGAGATTCTGCTTTTCGGCGCATAAACGCAACCAGCTCCTCGACCTCCTCGCTCATCAGGCCATTTTGCTCTAAAAGACCGCAGCGGGTTTCAAGTGCGGTACCCCGTTCCTTGCGGAAGAGAATTGAGAAAGCCTTCTTCAGGGTAGCAATCGCCTCATCGCTGAAGCCGCCCCGCGACAACCCTATAGTGTTGACCGCAAAGGGGTTTGCACTGATCGAATCTGGTCGGCGATCGTGCTTAATGAAAGGCTCTGCATCCTTGCGCACCCCGGCAAGCCCCCCGATAAAGGAGAATCGTCCCACGGTACCAAACTGCCCAACCCCGGAATTGCCGGCAATATTGCAATTGGACTCAATATGGCAATGCCCGGCGAGGAGAACGGAATTGGCAAAAATACAATTGTCCTCCACAACGCAATCATGCCCGACATGGGAAGACGCCATAAACAGGTTGCCGTTACCGATCCTGGTGGCCCCCACACCCTTGGGAGCACCCCGGTTCACAGTAACTCCCTCGCGAAAAATATTGCGGTCACCTATCTCCACACAGGTCGGTTCCCCCCCGTAGCTGAGATCCTGGGGGGCACCTCCGATCACCGCACAGGGATGAATCACGTTCTCGACACCGAGAACCGAAGGGCCCTTGAGAACTGCATTTTCACCGATCTGGCAGCGGGCCCCAACGGTAACTGAAGGACCAACAACCGCCCCAGGAGAGAGCTCGACTCCCTCACCAAGCCGGGCCTCTTCATGGACCCAACCGCCCTGGAGTTGCCTGTAGCCGGTAACTGCTTCTCGTGTAGGATCAGGCATTCGTCCTCCCTTAACACTAGCAGTATAGCCGACCATCCATGCAGCGGACAGTACCCTGTAAAAGATAATCATGCAGCCGGGGGAGATTCGCTGACAAGCAGAGTTACATTGGGTACCCTTTGCTGGATCATGGGCGCACAATCCCTCCCTACAAAAAAATGGTCGACCAGAGAAAATTTCGTCCTGCAGGGCGGCGAAACCCTGCCTGGACTCGAGATTGCCTACGAGACCTGGGGGGAACTTTCAGCCGAAGGAGACAACGTAGTCGTAGTCCTCCACGCGCTCTCGGGTTCGAGCCACGCTTTTTCCTCGGCGGAAAACCCCGATCCAGGGTGGTGGGAAGAGCTCTACGGCGAGGAGGCACCGCTGCGCTCGGGAGGCTGCCACGTGATCTGTGCCAACATCATTGGAAGTTGCTATGGCACAACCGGCCCCTCGAGCATCAACCCCTCCACCGGGACCCCCTACGCCACCGAATTCCCCCAGATCACCCTCCGGGACATGATCGAGGCACAGAGACTGCTGCTGAAAGAGCTCGGAATTGACAAGCCGGTAACCCTGCTTGGAGGCTCCATGGGTGGCATGCTGATCCTGGAGTGGATGTCGGAATACCCCGACGAGGTCAGCCGAGCCATTTGCCTCGCTACCCCTCCCCGGAGTGAAGGCTTCACCATCGCCCTGCGTTCGGTTCAGCGTGATGCGATTATAGCCGATCCGAACTACAGCAACGGCCTCTACGATGAGAAGAACTTCCCCGGGGCGGGCCTTTCCCTTGCCCGCAAGATCGGCATGATCACCTACCGGTCCCCGGTAGAATTCAACGAGCGCTTCGGCCGCGACGTAAAAGATCCGCGCAGCCATTTCCTAAAGGGGCTCTACGAGGTCCAGTCCTACCTTGACCACCAGGGCCAGAAATTCGTCGCCCGCTTCGATCCAAATACCTACCTGTATTTCTCACGGGCGATGGATCTCTTTGACATCGCCGCCGGGCACGATTCTGTAGCTGCTGCATTCAGGGGGTGCTCGACCAAGGTGCTGCTGCTCTCCATCGACTCGGACTTCCTGGTTCCCACCGCCCACATGGCAGAGCTCTGCGCGGCCCTCACCGAAGCCGGCCTGGAGGTTGAACTCCAGCTCATGGAGAGCCGTTATGGCCACGATGCATTCCTCCTTGAAACCGGCCAGATCAACCGGCACATAGGGAATTTCCTCCAGTCCGGCTGAGCTCGAGAACCTGGCCGCGGGAGGATCCCCGGTCAGTTGTAGAGCTTCTGGTAGAGCCCGAGCTTGACCGCCGCCATGTCGAGAACAATGATCCGGTTCGTCGAGAAGACGGGTTTTTTTTCGTCGGATTTCCTGCCGGTCCGGGGCCGCTGCCCGGTTACCTTGCCGAGTACGAAGGCATAGAGCCCCTTGCTGTTGGCCGTGACCAATTCGGGGTCGGCAGGCAGGCGGCTAAGAAGAAGGGTCTTCTTCTCCACCTCTACCCGGTAACCTTTCTGCTCGAACCAGGTGACCTTGACCTGGCCATCATTGGTTTCAACAAGGGTGTCGAGCCACCGGACCTGCTTGTCCCGCCGATCACGGTAGTCCTTGTTGATCTTGATCCCGATCCCCCTCAGCACGGCCTGTACCGAGATGATCCGGTAGTCCGTAAAGCTCAGCCCCAGCGGGCTGATGCTCGTGTCCTCGTGTACCTTGCCAAGGACAAAGGCCTTGTCGTCTTTCTTGAAATCAGCCAGCTTTGCCCTGCTGTCAGCGAGCACCTTGAGATCATCGGAAAGCTTCACAAAGGCCTTACGCTTCTTCCAGCGGCCCTTTTCGCGAGCTGTACAGGAGAACTCGTAGAATCCTTCGTTGTCCTTGACGGGCTTCAGCTGCCCCCAGCCCACCAGGTCATAGGAGGGTTTTTCACTGGCCGCTTCCCCTTCGGGTTTTTTCCCGCTTTCCTTGCCTCCCCCCTCCTGGCAGAGCAGCGAACACTGGGCAGCGGCGATCAGCAGGAGGCCGGCGAGGACAACTCGCCGGCGATGGAGGGGAAGGTTCCTGCTGAACAACTGGAATGGGGGAATCATGAATCTGTTCTCCAGGAAGCCGGGCGACTCGGGTTGATTGCATGTAAAGAAAAACAAACCTGCGAGACCGATTATTATAGGTGAGGTCCACCGGGCGGGGCAAATCCTCCCGGCTCTCGATCCCTCTCAGGCATCCTTGAGCGAACTGAGTACACCGGCCGCAGTCGAGGTGATCTTCTCGATGTCATCATCGGTGTGGGCCGTGGAGACAAAGAAAGCCTCGTACTGGCTCGGCGGCAGGGTAACACCTCCCTCGATCATTCCCTGGTAGAACTTCGCATAGAGGTCGGTACGTACACCATCAAGTGAATCCAGGTTCTCAACCGGCTCTTCATTAAAAAAGAGAGTCATCATCGAGCCCACCCGCTGCACCCTGGCACTCACTCCACAGGAGACTACAGCCTCCTGCAGTCCCCCCGCCAGGGCCGCACCGGCTGCCTCCAGCTCCGCGTAGACCTGCTCGCCAGCAAGTGCCTTCAGGGTGGCGAGTCCGG
>JAYGDV010000079.1:0-1809 GCA_046582735.1 Planctomycetota bacterium | reverse complement strand
CGGGAGGAGACCGGATCGCGATCTGCTCCTCGGTCCTTGGAAGCGCATCTCCGGGAAAAACGGTTGAAGGCCTCTGCTCGGCGCTGGTATGAAAAGGACACAGAGATGGCAGTGGCCCCTTCTTCTATCCGTTCTGCTGATCTATAATTCTCCGCATGAGTGAACAGCCAAGACAGCGAATCCCGGCCCTGCTGCTGTCCCTGGTGCCCGGTTGGGGTCATGTCTACTGGGGGAGGGAGTCTGCAGGGATCGGCATTTTTTCCGCCGCTGCCCTGGTCGGCTTTGCTTTTCTCAATTCCTCGCTTGTCTACCAGGGTGCTGGCAAGACGACGCTGGCCTGGGTTTTCGGAGTCATTTTAGGGCTGGTCATGGCGGCTAACTGGATCGATATTTTTCTACGCACCGATCCCGAACGGATCGCCGAGGATGACCGTCGGCGCAGGTTATGCATGCAGCGCGGTACGGCAGCTTACCTCCAGGGAGATCTTGATGGCGCATTGGGGGAATTCCGGGAATGCCTGAAGATTGAGCCGAATTGTCCGGAGTCCCTGTTCCGGCTCGGGGTCCTGGCCGTTCAGAAGGATGACCTGGAGACTGCTCGAAGCAGTTTTCGCCGGGCCTTGCGCTACGACCTCGCCGAAAAGTGGTCCTGGGAAATCGAACAGCAATTCAAACACATGGATGCGCATATTGCTGCGCACGATGAAGGCTCATCCAGAGAGGAGCCCGGTGGTGAGGTTGCAGCCGGGTCCGGCCAGGAAGAAACCCCTGAAACAGGGAAGGAGGAGGCCGAGCGCGCCTCGACGTGAACATGGTCACCTATAAGGATTCAGGGGTCGATATCGATGCTGGAAATGCTGCCGTAGAGCGGATAGCCAGCCATGTTCAGAGCACTTACACTCCCGGGGTGCTTACGGGCAGCCATGGTGGTTTTGCCGGCATGTTCCGCCTCGATTACCCCCGCGGGATTATAGAGAAGGAGTACAAGGACCCGGTTCTAGTGGCCTGTACCGATGGTGTCGGGACCAAGCTCGAGGTGGCCTACAGGATGGGTATCTCGAATACGATCGGGATTGATCTCGTGGCGATGTGCGTCAATGACCTCATCGTCCAGGGCGCAAAGCCCCTGTTCTTCCTCGACTATATAGCTGTGGGGAAAATGGAGCCTGATATGATCAGCGGCCTGGTAGAGGGAATTGCCGAGGGTTGCAGGCAGTCCGGCTGCGCGATCCTGGGAGGCGAGACGGCGGAGATGCCGGGATTTTATCCCACCGGGCATTATGAACTCGCAGGCTTTTCCGTCGGAGTCGCCGAGAGGAAACGACTGATCCTCGGCGACCGGGTTGAGGCGGGAGACAAGGTCATCGGCCTGCTCTCCAGCGGCTTCCATTCCAACGGCTATTCCCTGGTGCGTAAGGTGTTCTTCTCAAAACGCTCGAGCGCACGGAGCCTTGAGTGCGTCCTGCCGGGTTGCGACCTTCCGCTTGGCGAGACGCTTCTGGAGCCGACGAGAATCTACGTCAAGCCGGTTCTTTCCGTCCTCGATGCCTACCGGCAGAAGCGGCCGGTGCACGCGATCAGCCACATCACAGGGGGTGGGCTCATCGAGAATATACCGCGCTGTCTTCCAGGCAATCTCAATGTGGTCATTCAGCGAAAGGCCTGGAAGCCCCCCGCCATCTTCACCCACCTGGCGAAGAAGGGGAAGGTTCCGAGGTCCGAGATGTACCGCGTCTTCAATATGGGGATCGGGATGGTGCTCGTGGTTTCACGCCATTTTGCCGGCTCGGTTCTCAGGCAGCTCCAGGA
>JAYGDV010000076.1:0-3060 GCA_046582735.1 Planctomycetota bacterium | reverse complement strand
CATCCAGTCGAGCCGGTCAAGCTGCTGGTGGCGGCTCTCTGTTCAGGCCCGCAACCCCTCGAGAAAAGCCTCGAGGGGTTGCGGGCCTGCCGGGGAGAAATCGACTACCGGGGTGCCGCACACCCCTTCAACTTGACCGATTACTACCAGGAAGAGATGGGGGCAGCGCTTGAACGCACCATCATCTCTTTTGACCGCCCCGCCTCCCCCGATGAACTGGTGAACCTCAAGCACGAATGCGTCGAGCTGGAGAGGGCGCTTGCCGATGAGGCGGGCCGCAGAACCACCAACCTCGACGCGGGATACCTCGACCACGGCAAGCTGGTGCTCGCCTCGCTCAAGCCGGCCGGCCAGAAGATCTACCTCGCCGGCGGCGTCTACGCTGACCTTGTCGCCCGCTACGGCGGCGGAAGATACCGCCCCTTTGAATGGACCTTTCCTGATTTTACCGCCGGCATTTATGACGAAGACCTCGCGCTGATCCGCCGGCGCTATCTCGAGCAGCTTCGCAGCTGAGCTGGCGGCGGGATTGATGGATGAGGAGGGGGCACAGCGAGTATCCTCAGGGTTTCCATTCAACGAAAATACAGGGCCCCGCCATGAAACCCATCTGTTCACTCTGCTTCGTTCTCCTCGCTGCCCTTGCAATGCCCTCCGCAGGCGCAGCCCAGCCCAACATTGTCTTCATCCTTGCCGACGACCTGGGGGCGGGCGACCTCGGCTGCTACAACGGCAAGTCCAGGATCCCAACCCCGCACATGGACAAGCTTGCCACAGAAGGAATCCGCTTCAACGACGCCCACTCCCCCTCCTCGGTCTGCTCCCCGACGCGTTACGGGGTCCTGACCGGGCGCTATTGCTGGCGCTCACGCCTGAAGAGTGGGGTGCTCTGGGGTGAATCCCCCCTGCTGATCGATCCGGCCAGGGTGACCGTCGGCAAGTTGCTCAAAAGCAGCGGCTACACCACCGGGGCCGTAGGGAAATGGCATCTCGGCTTCGGGGGCGGCAAGAAAGCCGATTATTCAAAGCCGCTGACCCCGGGAGCCAACGATGTCGGCTTTGATTACTTCTTCGGCATTCCTTCCTCGCTCGACATCCCCCCCTATCTCTATGTCCGCAACAACCTGCCGGTCAAGCCGTTGAGCACGAAGGTCGCCGGCAGCAAGCATCGCCGGCAGAAAGGGGGAGGGTTCTGGAGGGCAGGGCGCGTATCCGAAGACTTCAAGCACGAGGAGGTCCTTCAGCGAATCACCGATGAGGCCGTGGCCTTCATTGAGCGCAGCACCAGCGCACCCGAAGCGAAGCCCTTCTTCCTCTATTTCCCTCTCACCGCGCCCCACACCCCCTGGCTGCCGCCGAAGGAGTTTCGCGGCAAGAGCACGGCCGGGTACTACGGCGATTTCGTTGCCCAGGTCGATCACGTCGTCGGCCAGGTCGCCGCGGCGCTGAAAAAAAGCGGCCAGGCAAAGAACACCCTGCTGATCCTGACCAGTGACAACGGCTCGCACTGGCCGGTGGGAGATGTCAAAAAATACAAGCATGCCGCCAACGGCAATACCCGGGGCCAGAAGGCCGACATCTGGGATGGGGGGCACCGGGTTCCCTTCCTTGCCCGGTGGCCGGGAAAAATTAAGGCCGGGACTTCGACCGAAGAAACTATCTGCCTGACCGACCTGATGGCAACGGCCGCCGCCATTATCGGTAAAAAAGTTCCGGAGAACTCCGCCGAAGACAGCTACAACATCCTCCCCGCCCTGCTGGGAGAAACCCTCAAGAGCCCGATTCGCGAGGCTACGGTCCACCACTCACTCTCCGGCATGTTCGCCATTCGCCAGGGAAGCTGGAAACTGATCGTCGGACGCGGCTCCGGCGGCTTTACCAATCCCCGCAGGATCAAGCCGAAGCCCGGGGAGCCGAAGGGGCAACTCTACAATCTTGCAGAGGACCCCACGGAAAAAAACAACCTCTACCTGGAGAAGCCCGCAATAGTGGCACAGCTGGGGAAACTGCTAGACAAATACCGCAAGAGTGGCCGGAGCGCTCCCTGACCCTCTTAACATAGCCCGGGCGCCTGCAGACGGGTATTATAGAGGGGGTTGGCTTTTCCGCGCCTGTGGCGGACAAACATCTCGTTTTGATTTCCGGAGAACACGGTGCCTGCAGCCCGAACTCTTACTTTCCTTCTAATGGGATGGCTTCTTGGCGCACCCGCTGCCATCGACGCCCAGGAGGTGGTCTATATCGAGCCGGCCTCATCCTGGAGCTGGCGTCCGGGCAACTCCGAGGCATCCGAGCCGCGGGAGGCCTGGCGCGAAAACGGTTTTGACGATTCAGGATGGCTCTTCGGCCCGGCCCCCTTCGGCTACGGGGACCCACCCTTCGGCACCGACCTTTCTGAAGCCGACCCGCCCATGCGGCGCAACTACTCCTCGGTCTACCTGCGGCACACCCTGGAAATCCCGAATCCGGCCCTGGTTGTCGCCCTCGAGGCGGCCATTGATTTTGACGACGGCTTCATTCTCTGGATCAACGGGATCGAGGTGGCGTCTGAAAACGCACCGGAAGACCCGGCCTTTGATGAGCGCTCCATTCGCAGTCACGAATCAGGAACGTACGAGGTTTTTGACCTGCCCGCCCCCTCGGAGTTCATTGTTGCGGGAACCAACACCATCTCCGTGCAGTTCTTCAATGCGACCCTCTCCTCGAGCGACGCCAAGTTCGACCTCTCCCTCATCGACCCTGTGGGAATTGACACGACCGCCCCGGCTGTCGCCGGGCTTCTTCCGGGGCTCAATGCGCGCGTGCGGAGCCTGCAGCGTATCGAGGTGACCTTCAGCGAAGCCGTAAGCGGTGTTGATGCCGCAGACCTCCTCATCAACAACCGTGCCGCCGACACTGTGAACGGTTCGGAGGCGGGGCCCTACATCTTCGGTTTCGAACAGCCACCTGAAGGCGAGGTAACAGTACGCTGGGCCGGCAACCACGGAATCCGCGACCTCTTCGTGCCATCAAATGACTTCGCCGGCGGCAGCTGGAGCTATGTCATTGACCCGGATGCCC
>JAYGDV010000045.1:0-4219 GCA_046582735.1 Planctomycetota bacterium | reverse complement strand
CGACGCTCTTCCGATCTCTGCTGGCAGCAATTCTGTTTTTTGCCGGACCGCTGGTGGATGGCTGCCTGGACTGCTGGGGAGGCATAACCGGTTTCTGGCGCCTGCTCCTGAAGGTGGCGGGGATTGGCAGCCTGGCTTGTTTCCTGCGGCTTGCCGACCAGGTTGTCGGGCTTCCTGTTTCTGCAGAGGGGCGTTTACTCGCTGCCCTGGTGGTATTCCCCATTGTGCTGGCGGATCTTACGGCGCCGTTCCCCGGCATTGAATGTATCGCACTGCTGGCTGTCGGAGTGGCGCTGGTGCTTGACCGCAGGGGGCACGCAGGCCCCTCAGCGGTGGTTTTCGCCCTGGCAGCAGCCTGCCGGTTCCAGCTGATCGTATTCCCCCTGTGGATCTGGCTCTCTCGAATTGCACTTCGCAGGCGACAGGGTAAGACAGCCAACCTGGTTGTCGGATTCGGTCTGCTGGCGGCGGCCATTTATACAGGGTTGCAGCCGCTTGTGGGCGTTCACGGTGTCGAAAGCTGGACCTTGAAGCAGCAGGTGTTCTCCCTGGTGGGAGGGGTTGCGGGAGCGGAGGCCAGCTGGGGTGTTTTCATTGCCCTGGTGGTCATTCTTGGAGCGCTGGTCCTCTTTTCTGCCAGGCGTTTATCTCCCGGTCCATCGGCGGCTTTGCAACCCAGGGAGGTGGCCGTACTCAGCTTCCTGGGTTTGCTGGCGGCTCCATTTGACAGCCAGGGTGCGGGTATTCTCCTGCTTCCCCTGTGCATGATGAGCTACGAGGCGGGAAGGGAGAGCTGCTGCCACCGCCTGCAACGTTTCTCCCTGGTGGCTTGTTGCCTGGCCCTGGCGCTTTCCTGGTATTCTCTCCGCCCGCGCTTTCCCTGGATGGGAGATCTTCCGGGGCTCGAGGACTGCTCCCTGCTCCTGGTGGGAGCAGTCCTCCTGGTGCTGGCTCCTCTGCATGCACGTTCTCATCCGGAGGCTGGAGGCGACCCTGGATGTTCCGCCTGATTTTCCCGTGCGCAGGCAGGGGGATGAAAAAACGGGAACCCGCTTTGCGAGTTCCCGTTTTGAGTTCAATTCTGTTTCAGCGGATCAGTTGATGCGCTTGTAGGTGCCGCCGTTTGCACGGGAGAGGTTCCTGAGGAACGTTTCCTGCATGGTGCGACCGCCCATCATGACACCGATGGTATTGATCGTGACGCGCTGGTAGTTCTGCTGCTGTACCCGCTGGAGGGTCTGGTTGAGGTAGCCGGATTCGCCTCCTGTTCCTCCGCAGGGTCCGGTTCCGCCCCCGTCACCGACGTAGCAGACGACCTTTCTCTGGGAACTGGCAAAGTTGGCAAACTGCAGGGCCGCAAGGATTCCCTGCTGGCAGCAGCTTCCACTGCCTCCGCCGACTGCACTGATCCAACTGAGCGCGGCTTGTTTCATACCGGGATTGGCCTCGATCGGACGCCCGGTAGAAGGATACCTGACCAGTCCGGAATCGAAAAAGACGACGCCGAATTCAGTCCGGTCCGAGAACTCCTGGATATTCCTGGAGATCTCCTGCTTGGCGCGGGCGAGTTCGCCGCGGTCCAGCATACTGCCGGAGCGGTCTACGCAGTAGAAGAAACCGTCACCTTCGAGCTGCTGGCCGTAGAAGATGACTACTTCAGGAGCATCTTCTTCTTCGGTAATGTTTTCGCCCCCGGCATCCACCGGCAGGTCGAGGTTTTCCTTGGTGCCGACGGAGCCGACATTCTGTGCTGAAGCATCAACGCAGAGGGTCATCAGCCCGCAGCAGAAAAGAGCGCAAAGAAGAAACTTGAAGGACATTTTCATTAAATAAAATCTCCGGTGATTACGGCAAAGCCTCGTGTTCCAGCCACTGAATAAGTGGCCTCAAAAGAACGCAAGCAGCCGTAAAGCAAAGGGTTAACCTGCGTCAGAATGAGAATTAATACTACCTACAGACAAAGACGACGGCAAGCAGCAAAACCGTGCGCTAATTCCCGGGTTTCGGGAAGAAAACCGACTCTTTACGCAAACAATTCCCCCCCTGATATTTAGGGAAGAGGCTGTGGTCTGTATGGGGGGGCACTTTAGGGTTTACAGCGATTTTCGAAGCAGCCGAGGGGGCTGGCAGACTTCGGGGTGGGACCGCAAACAGGCCACGGCGAGGCTGGAGGATTCTGCCCCGTCATGAGGAAGTTCATCAACCTGACCCCGTCCTGGCGCTCGATCACTCCGTTCCCATCGACGTCGGCGCTCTCCATGCAGGCGATGCGCAGCTTGTTTTCCACCAGGGCAAAGATCGCCTTGGCGTCGTTGACGTCGACCATTCCATTTCCATCGATGTCACCCCTGATAAACAGCCGCCTCGATTTCAGCTTCGCCACGGCTCCGAGGTCGGCCCGGGTTCCATCCTCGTCCACCGGGCTGTCCGGGTTGCCGGCATCGACGGCGGGGGAATCGGCAAAGAGCTCGAGGAGCCCGGGCTTGTAGCGGCGATAGAGGCCGGCATTGGCTGGCTCCAGCGATTCGGCATCAGGCCGCAGGATCGGGACGCAAAGATCTTCCGGCCCGCCGCATCTTTCCCATTGTGAGAAGGGTGGGCGAAAGAGTGGAGGTGCCCGCAGGTTGGTGCCACCGGTCAGGGCCTCTGTCTCCACCAGCGACCAGGAGATCTCTCCTGCCAGTTCGAGAGGGCGGTTGCCCCAGAGGATGGAATGGGAGACCGCAAGAGAGGAACCTGCGGTCGCCTCGAGGGCTCCTTTCCCCATCCGGTTATCGACGATGGTGGCATGGTTGATTTCTGCTCCGGCTCCAGTTGTCAGCGAGATGGCGCCGCCGATATTGCCTGCAAAGAGGTCACGGGTGGAGCGAACCTTGCAGGGGCCTTCGGCCAGGAGGGCTCCTGCTGTTATTGCGGTATTGCCGATGAACCGGTTTTTATCGAGGGCTAAAACCACAGGTTCTCCGCCTGTAAGGAGGAAGGCTCCTCCCTTGAAGGCCCTGTTGGCCCTGAAGAGGTTGCCGGTGAAGACGCCACCGGCTTTCTCGAGATGGACGGCGCCTCCCTGGTTAGCACGGTTGTCGGTAAAGGCGTTGCCGATGGCGAGAGGGCGGGACCCTGCAGCGGCATGGATGGCTCCACCGGAGCGGGCGCGATTGGAACGGAACTCGTTATCTCTAAGCGCAGCGCTTGAACGTAGCAGGTAGACGGCGCCTCCTGCGGTGGCCTCGTTGTCGATGAATATGTTTTTGGAGAAGGTGGGATGGCTGTCGATGCAGACAACAGCACCTCCGGCCCGCGCGTCATCCAGGGGGAGCCCCCGGCCACCTCTAAAGGTAAATCCACGGATCGTCGCCGCGGCCGTTTCTCCACCTGTAAAAACCAGCAGCGCCGCTTCTTCGAGAATGATATTGCCGAGGCCGAAAGAGCCCATGAGGATCGTTTTCTCCGCCCCGGCGCGGGAGACCAGGGAGATGTCCCGGCCGGAGAAGTTGAGCGGCTTGTCGATGGTGTAGGTTCCCGGGGCTACAGAGATCGTGTCGCCAGCGACAGCCTGCCGGATCGCCCCGGGGATCGTGCCGGCGTCTTCAGGTACCCGGATGGTTCCCTTTTTCCTCGAGCTTTTAACCACGGTGATGCCGGGTTGAGCGTACTCGGCCAGGTCAAAGACAGGAAACCTTTCTGCCAGGTTGCCGATTCCAAGCCGCCTGAGCTGGTGGGGTGGGAAGGCGCGAAACCGCAGCCGGACTTCCAGCTTGAATTTCTTTCCCTGCAGGGCGGCGGGGATTTTGAAGGAATACCCCGCCGAGCGGGTTTGCAGGGGAGGGATCGTGTGTTCCTCAAGTGCGTGAGCCTGCCACATGAAATAAACCGTCTCGCCTTTTTTACCGACAAAGCGGTCTGTGAAGAGGGCGAGCTGGGGATCTTTCGTGGAGGGGCCGCCGTGTCCCCCGCGCAGGTCTCCTCCAGCATCCAGAGAGCCTGATTCAAACAGGGTCCGGCCATCACTGGAGGTGGCGATGACCTCGAGCCACATCTCCCGCTCGGTGGACGGTCCGGTGGGCAGGTTGTGTCCGGCACCGACATTCTTGACATACACCTCGATTTTGAAGGCATCTCCTGCCACAGCCTGCCGGGGAGCAGCGACGGTCATCCTTGCAGCGGTTCGAAGGAAGGCGGCAATCTCGCGGCGTTGGTACCCCATGCGGGGGAATGGAGT
>JAYGDV010000036.1:0-10012 GCA_046582735.1 Planctomycetota bacterium | reverse complement strand
TCTTCAGCCTCCGGCTCAACCGCTTCGGGCTCTTCAGCCTCCGGCTCAACCGCTTCGGGCTCTTCAGCCTCCGGCTCAACTGCTTCGGGCTCTTCAGCCTCGACGACCTCAGGCTCGGAAGTTTCAGGTTTTGCGGGGGCTGCCTTCAACTCCCCGCTTGCAAGCTGGTCAAAAGCATCTTTTGTCAGCAGGACACAATCAGCCTGGAGAACTTCGAGAGTGTTAAAATCCCCAACCTCAGAGATCTGGATCTTTTTCAGGTTACGGGCCGACAACAGGAGATTGCGATTGCTTGAAAGCGTACCGATCAGGACTCTCTGGCCTTCCAGCCCACATGCTGCGAGGATTCGCACCAGCTCACTGGTGCGAGGATTCTCGAAATCCAGCCCATCAATTACCTGGACTTCTCCAGAGCTGAACTTGGAATAAAGAGCCGATCGCAGGGCAAGGCGCCTTTGTTTCTTGTTGATAGAATAAGAGTAATCCCTGGGGTGTGGCCCGAACACAACTCCACCACCTCTCCAGATGGGGGATTTCCGCGTTCCGGCACGTGCGTGGCCGGTACCCTTCTGCTTCCAGGGCTTTTTCCCACTGCCTGCAACCTGTGCCCGGGTCTTGGTCTGATGCGTGCCTACCCTGCGGTTAGCCTGGTACATCACCACCGCTTCCTTGATGAGACGGTAGCGAACCCTGTCATCCAGGTTGTCAGAAGAGATCGAGAGCTCTCCCTTGTCCTCTCCACCGGGACCCTTTGAGCTCACCTTGAAGGTCTGAACTTGTGTTTCGGCTGCCTTGGCGCTCATGACCCCAAACTCTCTTCAATGTAGAGATAGCCGCCACGGGAACCAGGAACCGCCCCCTTAACCAGGAGCAGGTTCTTTTCCTCATCAAGCTCTACCACCTCGAGATTCATAGTCTTACAGGCAACGTTTCCGTAATGTCCCGGCCCCGCTTTGCCCTTGGCTACACGACCGGGATCGGTGTGCATACCCGTACTACCCACAAGACGAACACTCTTACCACCGTGAGACTTATCACCCGTGGAGTGCCCGTGTCGCTTGACAATACCCGCAAAGCCGCGTCCCTTGCTCACCCCGCTCACATCAACCCGGGCGACGCCTTCGAAAACCTTGACCCCGATGAGGTCGCCGAGATTGACCTCGGTGGCCGGCTCAAGCTCTTCCTCCGGCTCAGGTTCTTCTTCGGCCTTGTCCTGGTCATCCTGCTCTTCGCCTTCATCGGCGGAATCGGCCTCCTGGGAGTCCTCGGCAGCCTCTTCTGCAACGGCGGCCTCTTCAGACTCGGCGCCTTCCTCGGGCTCTTCTGCAGGAGCTTCCGCTACCTCCTCGGCAGCCTCTTCTGCAGCAACTGCTCTGGGAACACCGGTGAGAATATCAGCCGGATCGATAAAGGGGATCTCACGAACGAAATGCTTTGTATTGATGCCCAGCTTATCAAAACAAACCTGCTGGGGGCGCTTTGCATCCTTGCGGCGCTCGTCAAACCCTACCTGGTAGGCGCTGTAACCATCCTGCTCCTCGGTCTTAATCTGGAGAACAGCACAGGGGCCCGCCTGGAGAACCGTAATCGGCACCCATTTGCCTTCCTCGGAAAAGATCTGGGTCATCCCGACCTTTTTCCCAAGGAGCACTTTTCGTGATTTTCTACTGACCGAGACCATTTTTATTTCTTCCAGTTAACCAGCCACCCAACCCCCTGGCTGAGCAACAACTGTAGTCGACTATCTGTCAGGCTTTCATCTTCAGGTTGACGCCCGCAGGCATATTGATCTTCCGCAGGTCTTCCATCGTCCTCGCACTTGGTTCCAGGATCTCGATCAACCTCTTGTGAGTTCTGATCTCGAACTGTTCCCTCGATTTTTTATTCACGAAGGGAGAACGGTTTACCGTGTACCGTTCGATCCTCGTTGGCAACGGAACCGGGCCGGAAACCTTTGCCCCGGTCCGCTTAGCAGTTTCCACGATCTCAATCGCGGCCCCATCCAGGACCTTGTGATCATAGGCTTCCATTCGAATTCGGATCTTCACAGCGATCTCACAATCTAACCAGTCTGAAACTGCCTCGGAACTCTTTCTCCCGAAGCAAGGCATACAACAAAAACAGCCTGCAGTCCCAAAGAGAACACAACGTTCCCCGAAACCAGAAAAGATGCTCAGAGAGCACCTCTGCAAGCCACTAGTAATCCCTCAACCCGGGAACGCATAAACCTTGACAGAGCAATAACTAAGGTCTAACCCGAGAAAAGGGCGAAACCCGAGATTATAGCGACCACGCCATCACTGTCAACAGACAATCCCGGGAAAAGAATTTGCTCCTCCCTGCCGCAAAAATACTCAGATAGAGCCTGCTCAATATATCCACAAGATGTTTATTAGAAACATCTTATATTGCTCCCAGTTCAACTGGGTCGAAATCAGATTCGGAACCTTGCAGCCACTTCGGAAGAAACTGCCGAATAGGATTCCGGCTGCAGGCTGATCGTACCCCTACCCTGAGTCAAAGAGCGAAGAACTCCGGTGTAGCCGAAGGTTTCTGCCAGGGGGACAACACCACGTAAGATTCGGTTGATCCCCTCGAGGTCGACTTCCCTGATAACTGTTCGTCTCTGATTCAGATCTGTTGAGACGTTTCCGTAATATTCGTCAGGGACCTGGATTTCAAAACGCATCATCGGTTCAAGAACAAAGCTCTCGGCCGAGCTGAGCGCATTGTCAAATGCTGCGTTGGCTGCTGTAGCAAAGGCTACCGCTGATGCTTCGCCCTGGCGCGTACCTCCACCAATGATCCTGACACGGATCCTCATCAGCGGCAGGCCAAGCGTGCCGCCGGACTCAACCGCTGAGACAAGGGATTCTTCTACCGCCGGATGGAACTCAAGAGGGACGTCTTCTTTGGAGAGTTGATTGACGACCTCGCACCCACCGTCATCTGAGCCCGGCTCAACAGAAACGGAAACCTCTGCGTACTGGCTGCGTTCTCCCAGCTTGTGGTCAAAGACACCTGTCCCGCTGCAGGCCTCCATAATCGTCTGGCGGTAGGATACCCGGGGTTTGCCAACAGTCGCCCCTACCTTGAATTCTCTCTCGAGCCTCTCCTTGATAATCTCGAGGTGAAGCTCCCCCATTCCTGAAATAACCAACTGCCCGGTATCCTTGTCCGTCCTCCAGCCGAAAGTCGGATCTTCCCGCGCAAGCCTCTCAAGACACTCGAGGAGCTTTTCCCTGTCGGCCACCGAGATGGGTTCTATCGCCATCGTGATAACCCGTTCAGGAAAAATCGGGGGTTCAAGAGCTATGGCGTTGCTCGGGTCTGAAACGGTGTCACCGGTGGAGGTGTGCCGAAAACCGACTACCGCCAGTATGCTGCCTGCCTCGGCTTCCTCGAGTTGCTCACGATGGTTGGCATGCATGAGGTAGAGCTTCTGAGCCCTGTCTTTCTTGCCGGTCCTTGAATTGATAACCTGGGCTCCTGTTTTCAGCCTGCCGCTGTAGATTCTCATATAGACAAGGTCTCCATGCGAATCGGCGACAGTCTTAAAGGCCAGGCCGCAGAAAGGCTCCCCGGGTAAGAGTTCCCTGGTCACCTCTTTGCCTGTATGGGGATGGGTTCCCTTGATCAGGCCCAGGTCCTCCGGAGCAGGCAGGTAATGGCAGACCGCATCCATCAGGGGCTGAACCCCCTGGTTACGCAGGGCCGCACCGGCAAAGACGGGCACCAGATTGCCGGCCAGGGTCCCTGTCCTGATGGCTGCACGGATCATGCCCGGATCGATATCCCCGCCTTCAAGGTAGGTGTCCATCAACTCGTCATCGAATTCGGCCGCGGCCTCGATGAGCTTTTCACGGAATTCCTCCACCTGTTCCTCCAGTTCCGCAGGCGGGTCCTCCTCGATCACCTTTTCCCCGAGAGACTCGGCATCAAAACGAATCGCCCTGCGCTCGATCAGGTCCACCACCCCATTAAATTCTTTTTCCCTGCCGATCGGCACCTGGGTGGCAACGACATTGGCACCGAGCTTGCTGCGGATGGCCTCGATCACCCGGAAAAAATCAGATCCTACCCGGTCAAGCTTGTTCACAAACACGAGCCTGGGTATATCGTAGGTGTCAGCCTGTCTCCAGACTGTTTCCGACTGGGCCTGGACTCCGGCTGTCCCGCAAAATACCCCCACCACCCCATCCAGGACCCGTAAAGACCTCTCCACCTCGGAGGTGAAATCAACATGCCCCGGCGTATCGATGACGTTGATTCGATAATCCTTCCAGTCGATCGTCGTGGCAGCCGCGGTAATCGTAATACCCCGGCGCTGCTCCTCCGGCATCCAGTCCAACGTCGCGGTTCCGGAATCGACCTCTCCAATACGGTGCTCCTTGTGGGAATAATAGAGCATCCGTTCCGAAACCGTTGTCTTGCCCGCATCGATATGGGCGATGACTCCTATGTTTCGCACAGGGCGCTTGGCCATAAAGATCTCCGGGCAGATGAAGAAAAGGGCTGAGAGCAAGCCACCGGGTGTCCTTCTCTCAGCCCTTCAGTATTCGGTATTCGATTACCAAGCGAAGTGGGCGAAAAGCTTGTTGGCCTCCGCCATCTTGTGGGTGTTTTCCCGCCACTGGATCGAAGCCCCCTGGCGCTGGAAAGCGTCATGGAGTTCATCTGCAAGGCTCTGCGCCACTGGCTTGCCTTTACGGCCGCGGGTGTTTCCGACAATGACCCGGATGGCGAGCGCCTGCTGACGCTTCCTGGTGATTTCTATGGGAACCTGGTAGGTGGCACCACCAACCCTCTTGGAGCGAACCTCGATGTTCGGCTTCACATTGTCAATCGCCGAGAGAAATGCATCGAGCGGCTCCTGGCCCTCGACTCTTTTACCAAGCATATCAATAGCGCTGTAGACGATCTTCTGAGCAACGGTCTTCTTGCCATCAAGCATGATCTGATTGATGAACTTCGAGACCACCAAGTTGCCATGAATCGGGTCGCCTTTGAGGAACCGTTCAGTTGACTTGAACTTGAACTTGGTCTTTTTCTCTTTGATCTTTTTGGATCTTCTTGGTCTGGGCATCTTTCAGGTTTCTCGAATCAACCGCGTTTACGACCGTACTTGGAACGGGGCTGCTGGCGGCCATCGACTCCAAGGGTATCGAGGGTTCCGCGAATAACGTGGTATCTGACACCAGGAAGGTCCCGGACCCTCCCTCCACGGACAAGCACTATATTATGTTCCTGCAGGTTATGACCAATGCCGGGAATGTAGGCAGTGATCTCCTTGCCGTTAGTGAGACGAACCCGCGCAACCTTGCGAAGGGCGGAGTTCGGCTTCTTAGGAGTCATGGTTTTGACCTGCAGGCAGACTCCCCTCTTCTGAGGACAGTTGCCCAGCACAGGCGACTTACTCTTACGCTTGGCCTTTTTGCGGCCTTTGCGAACAAGCTGATTAATAGTTGGCATTCAGAATTCCCTGCGGGATTGGTTTTCGATACTTTGAAACTTACTCGTCAAGAACTTCGGGGGTGTCCGCCTCAACGGAACCTCCGACAAGCCCTGATACCAGGGCATCAATACTTTCCTTCTTTTCCGGTTCAACCTGGCGGGCAACAGGCTCGCCCAGTTTCTTGATACTCTGCTCAAGGTATTCCTTGAAACCGGTACCTGCCGGAACCAGATGCCCAAGGATAACGTTCTCCTTAAGGCCGACAAGATTGTCGGTTTTACCGCTGAGAGCCGCTTCAGTCAACACCTTCGTGGTTTCCTGGAAGCTCGCAGCCGAAATAAAGCTGTCAGAATGGAGGGAAGCCTTGGTAATACCAAGCAGTTGAGGCTGGGCAGTAGCCGGCTTTTTACCTTCCTTCAGAATGCCGTTATTGATCTCCCTGAAGCGGAATTTGTCAATTACGGTGCCAGGGAGCAGGTCTGTGTCCCCTGGATCGCTGATTTCAACGCAGCGCAGCATCTGGGACACGATGATCTCGATATGCTTGTCATCTATGGTCACATTCTGCGACCGATAAACTGTCTGCACCTCCCTCAGCAGGTACTGTTGCACCTCTTCCTCACCCTTGATCTCCAGGATCTCCCTGGGAATGACAGGGCCATCGACGAGCGGATCACCCGCCTTGACCTCATCTCCGGTGTGGACCCGGAAGTGCTTTCCAGGTGGAATAATATGCGGCTCGGGATCGCGGCCTGATTCTTCATTGGTCACACTGATAACGAACTTGCCGCGCTTCTTCTCCTCCTCGAGCTTCACAATTCCATCGATCTTGGCAATGACCGAAGGATTTTTGGGTTTGCGGACCTCGAAGATCTCCGTAACCCGGGGCAGACCTCCAGTGATGTCCTGGACCTTGTCCATCGCCCGGGGGCTCCTGGCAAGCAGGGTACCCGGGGTAACCTTCTGGTTCTGCTCAACATCGATATAGGCTTTTTCAGGGATCGCGTAAACAGCGAGCGAAGTTCCTGAAGAATCCTTGATGATGATCTGGGGGTGGCACTCACCCTTATGCTCGGTGATGAGGTAACGCATTTTCTTGGAAACCGGATCCAGTTCCTTCTTCATGGTGACATCCTCGATGATGTCATCAAACTCAACAGATCCTCCATGTTCAGCCAGGATCGGGATCATGTGAGGTTCCCAGGTCAGCACCTCTGTATCAGGGGTGACCTTGCCGCCCTCAGGAAAATGGAGGATCGCTCCGGCCGGCACCGCGCTGCGTTCCAGCTCACGATCCATGTCATCAAGAATGAGTACCTCTCCATTCCGGTTCAGCGCGACATTCTGATTGTCCGAATTGGTGACATGGGCGACGTTCCTATACTTGACGATACCCTCACACTGGGTCACGAAGGATGACTGTTCGATGGACTTCGATGCGACACCGCCGATATGGAAGGTACGCATGGTAAGCTGCGTACCAGGCTCACCAATCGACTGGGCCGCGATAATGCCGACCGCCATTCCCCTCTCGACCATACGCCCGGTGGACCGGTCCATGCCGTAGCAGTTAGCACAGATGCCCAGGGCCGTCTCACAGGTGAGAGGTGAACGAACCATGATTTTTTGATAGTCCATAGCCTCGATTCGCCTGGCGATATCCTCTGTGATCATCTGGTTCTCAGAGACAATCACCTCGTCGGTGATCACATCGACGATACTCTTGCGCGAAACGCGGCCGGTGATCGATTTCGGCAGGGGAATATCGATCTTGTCACCCTTGTAGATCACCGACTTGGTGATTCCTTCAAGGGTCCCGCAATCTTGCTCGGTAATCACAACATTCTGGGCGACATCGGCGAGCTTCCTGGTGAGGTAACCCGAGTCAGCCGTCTTCAAGGCCGTATCCGCCAGGCCCTTGCGAGCACCATGAGTCGAGGAGAAATATTCAAGGACCGACAGGCCATCACGGAAACTCGACTTGATCGGCGTTTCGATGATCTCACCGGAGGGCTTGGCCATCAGACCCCGCATACCCGCCAGCTGACGAATCTGGGTCACACTTCCACGAGCACCGGAATCGACCATGACGTAGATGGGATTCAGGTACGGCTCACCCTTGCGCTCGTAATGTTTAAGCTCCTCGATCAGGTCTTCACCGATCTGCTCGGTTGCAGCGGTCCAGAGGTCAATAATCTGGTTGTAGCGTTCTCCCTCGGTAATCACACCAATCTGGTACTTTTCCTCGACCTCCATGACCTGTTTCTGGGTCGCGGCAAGGATCTTCTGCTTGCTTTCAGGTTCCCGCAGATCATTCTTGGAGAAGGAAATACCGGCAATGGTAGCGCTCTTGAAACCGAGCTCCTTGAGATCATCGAGCAGTAACAGGGTCGGTTTACGACCGAGAAGCTGGTAGCAATCATGAATAACCTGGTTCAGGTTTCCCTTGTTCATATCCAGGTTATAGAAGTGCATTCCCTCGGGCAGGACGTCGTTGAAATAGATTCGACCTACGGTCGTCTCGTAAATGCCACTCTCCTGCGGTTCCAATCCACCTGAAGTCATGAACGTCACATCGCTACCGAGGCGAACCTTGATAGGGGTATGGAAAATGACCTTGCTCTCCTGGTGGGCGCGGAACACTTCCATGGGAGAGGAAAAGGTGATCGACTGCTGGTCTGCGTGCGGGACCTCAGCCGTGAGGTAATAGCAGCCCAGGACGATATCCTGTGAAGGAGCGATGATCGGCCGGCCACTGGCTGGTGAGAACACGTTATTGGTTGAGAGCATCAGCGTGGATGCCTCGATCTTGGACTCCAGTGAAAGCGGCAGGTGGACAGCCATCTGGTCGCCATCGAAGTCGGCGTTGAAACCCTCGCATACCAGCGGGTGGATCAGGATCGCGTTACCCTCGATCAGGACAGGCTCAAAGGCCTGGATTCCCATCCGGTGAAGGGTCGGGGCACGGTTAAGAAGAACAGGATGCTCATGGATCACCTCCTCGAGGATATCCCAGACCTCCTCGTCCTTACGCTCGAGCATCTTCTTGGCGCTCTTGATGGTATCGGCATGGCCGAGTTCTTTCAGGCGGCGAATGATGAAAGGCTGGAATAATTCCAGCGCGATCTTTTTCGGCAGCCCGCATTGGTGCAGTCTCAGCTCAGGGCCGACGGCAATGACGGACCGGGCGGAATAGTCCACCCGCTTACCGAGAAGGTTTTCCCGGAACCGCCCCTGCTTACCCTTGATCATGTCGGTGAGCGACTTGAGAGGCCTGTTGTTCGAACCCAGGACCGGACGCCGGCAACGGTTGTTGTCAAAGAGGGCGTCCACTGAATGCTGCAACATTCGCTTCTCGTTGCGGATAATTACATCCGGGGCATTCAAATCGAGGAGCTTCTTGAGACGGTTGTTGCGATTGATCAGGCGCCGATAGAGATCGTTCAGATCCGAGGTGGCAAAATTGCCGCTCTCCAGCAGGACCAGGGGGCGCAGATCCGGCGGAATGACCGGCACGACATCCTGCACCATCCATTCAGCCTTGTTGCCCGAATCCAGGATGGACTTGACGATCTTGAGCCGCTTGATGATGTCCTTGGTCTTCTGCTTACTCTTGGTCGTCTTCAACTCAGCCTTGAGCTCTTCGGTGAGTTTCTCGAGATCAATGGCAGCCATGAGCTTGCGGACCGCCTCCGAGCCGGTGTCGGCCTCGAACGAATCGCCGTACTTCTCACGGCAATACTTGTACTCTTCCTCGGTGAGGAGCTGGTTGATCTTCAGCTGGGCGTCACCGGGATCGATAACCACGTAATCCTGGTAATAGATGATCCTCTCGAGAGAGGCAGTCTTCATAGCCAGCAGGTTCCCCAGGCGCGATGGTGTCGCCTTGAAGAACCAGATATGAACGCAGGGAGCAGCAAGGTTGATATGCCCCATCCTCTCGCGCCTGACGCGAGAATGCGTAATCTTGATACCGCAGCGGTCACAGATGATTCCCCTGTGCTTGATTCCCTTGTACTTCCCGCAGAAGCATTCCCAATCGCGCTCGGGACCGAAAATCCGCTCACAGAACAATCCGTCCTTCTCCGGCCGGTAGGTCCGGTAGTTGATCGTTTCGGGTTTCTTCACCTCCCCGTAAGACCATGACAGGATGTCACTGGGAGAAGCAAGCCTGATCGATACCGATCCGTAATCGTTTACTTTCTCGTAAATCGAATCCACTTTCGTAGATCTCCTGATTTTAATTCGTTAACGGTTTTAATATTCTCTGAACGCGTTTCCCGGGGCACTTTACCGAGCTGCCCGGGAGCCAGCCTCAATTGTCATTCGAGGCCGCCGGTGACGAAGGCGCCCCATCCCGGTGCTTATGAAGTTCCAGGCAGAGCCCAAGTCCCTTGATTTCGTGAGTCAATACGTTGAATGACACGGGCGTCCCTGGTTCAAGAGTCGTATCACCCTTGACCATGGACTCGTAGATCTTGGCCCGGCCATCAACATCGTCTGATTTAACGGTCAGCAGTTCCTGGAGAATATTGGCCGCGCCATAAGCCTCCAGGG
>JAYGDV010000561.1:0-2761 GCA_046582735.1 Planctomycetota bacterium | reverse complement strand
CCGACATCTTCGACTTCTTCAACAAGCACAGGAAGAAGACGGCAGGAGAAAAAAAAGAAGAAAAGAAACGCCCCTGAGAGTAATTAGTTCTTTTTTTTCTTCGCGCCGCTGGCGGCATTGGCGACATTGATCTTCGGGAGCCAGCGCGCATGCTCGGCCATCACCTCCCGGTATTTCTCCTTGCCAGCGAGGTTGTGCCACTCGTTGTGATCTGTGGAGTGGTCATAGAGTTCCTCACTTCCATCGGAGTACCTGATGTAGCGCCAGCGCTCAGACCTCACCGCGTGGTTGTTCTGCTTGAAGGTGGTCAAGGCGGGCCTCGTCCACTCAGATCCCGGATCATCAAGCAGGGATTTGATGCTGACGCCCTCGAGCCCCTTTCTCTTCCTGATGCCACAGAGCTCGACGAGCGTTGGGAATACCTGGATAAGTTCTACGGGGCGGGAACACCGCCGTCCCCTCAGCCCCCCGGGAAGGGAAATAATCATCGGGACGTGGGTGGAGGTCTCCCACAGGCTCTGCTTGGCCCAGCGCTGTTTCTCTCCAAGGTGAAACCCGTGGTCGGAGAACAACACAACGATCGTATTCTTCGCATAGACGCTTTTCTCGAGCGCATCGAGAACCCGACCTAGCTGAGCGTCCATAAAGCTGACGCAGGAGAGATAGGCCTGTACGGCCGGCTTCCACTTGCCGTTTTTGACAAACCAGTCGTGCGAGGGGGGATTCATGTTGGAGGTCAGCTTCCTGGCAATCTGGGGAAGATCCGACCAGTCATCGAGCTTGACCTCCGGCAGTCGAACCTTGTCAATCGGATGCAGCTCGAACCATTTCCGAGGCGCGTAGAACGGCACATGAGGCCTGTAGAAACCAAGGGCTATGAAGAAGGGCTTTGCATGTTTCCTGTCCAATTGGTCGATGACCCAGCTCGCATCCTGGTAATCGTTGCTCTTGTTGCCCCCATAGTCCTGCGGCCCAAAATCCCAGAGCCCGCGAGCTTTACCCGGAACGCCAGCCTGGATCCTCTTGGCCTCCTTGTCCCGCTGCCCCGGGGTAGGACCGATGATGTTAAAGGACCTCTTCTCCGTTCGTGAGCCATGGAAAATCTTCCCCGCGGTGAAGGTTTTGTACCCATTTGCGCCAAAATGCTCTGTCAAGGTGACCCGGTCCTTGTTGAGAGGGGTTGTGCGAAACCAGGGCCTGTTCTCATAAATTCCCGTGGTCGAAGGCCTGAGGCCGGTCATGAAGCTGGTGCGGGAAGGATTACAGATCGGAGCCTGGCAATGAGCATTTGTGAACAGGACTCCCCTCTTAGCCAGTCTTTGGACATTAGGAGTAATGCTTTGCGGATGCCCTCCCAACCCGACGACCCAGTCGTTCAAGTCATCGACAGTTATCATAAGAACATTGGGCCGGGGGCCTTGCTCTGCACCGGTAGGAGAGCCGCCGAGAAACAGGGAAACCAACAACACCGGGTAAAAACGTCTCAAACTGCTCCTTATCCAGCCTGCTGCTTCAGGCCTTCTTTTCAGTCTTCGGCTGATTTTTCTTCTTCCGACCCCGCCTTTTCTCATTACCCGCTTTTTCAGGAGCAGGGCGGGTATCAAACTCTTTTCCCCCGGTATCTTTCCACCACTTGAAGGCAAGAGCCTGCATCTTCTTCATGCGCTCAGCCTGCCCGGGATCTGCCGCAAGGTTCTTGAGTTCATAGGGATCGGCATCGAGGTCGTAAAGATCCTGGTCCCCCTTTTTACGGGTCGGGTATTCTGTGACAATCGACTGGATCCTGAAATAGCTTCCGTTGCGGGAGGCTTTTACGTCCTGCAGGTAGAAAATGTACTTCCAGCGCTTGTCACGAGCGTAGATGGCATAAATATCGCGTTCGGGGCGCTGGTCATCCTGGGTCGCAAAGGCCGGGTAAATAGCTCCGAACAAAACTTCACGATTCTGCGTCGTCTTTCCCTCGATGATGGGCCGAAGGGTTCTCCCGGCAATGCCCTCCGGAATTTCTGCCCCGGCATAATCCAGGATAGTCGGAAACACATCGAGGGTGCTTGTCAGGCATTCAAAACTCTGGCTGCTAATGAACCTTCCCGGGCAAGTAAAAAAAACTGGCGTGCTCACCCCCTTCTCAAAAGGGGAACCCTTCGAGGGCCGACCGTTACACCATCCGTTGTCAATCAGGAACACGAAGAGGGTATTGTCATAGAGCCCCTTCTCCTTCAGTTTGGCCTCGAGCTCGCCGACGCCATCGTCAAGCCAGGCCTCCATTGCCAGGCTGAGGTGCTCTTTCTTCAGAAAGGTCGCCTTGTTGTCTGCGGAGATGTAGCCGGGAACCGGGATCTTGTCTTTTTTAACCAGGTCGCGATATTTCCGGGGAGGATTGTGGGGCGTATGGGGAATCAGGGGTGCCCACCAGATAAAGAGAGGCTTCTTGCCCCCCACCTCGTCGATAAAGGAAAACAGGTCTCCCTGGCCCTTCCTGACAAAGGTCTTAGCTGTCTTTCCCTTGCCATGAGTGAAACCCATTTCACGCGGGTCGCCCCCCCAGTACTTGCCTTCTACGTAGGTCGCATAGCCTGCCTTTTTCAACAGGGCCGGCAGGGAGTTTTTCGGACTGAGTTTCCTGGTGCCGTAGTTGTAGTAGATCCCTGACTGGTGTGGCCAGCGCCCGCTCAGAAAACTGGCGAGGGTGGGATGACAACGTGACATGGGCAGATGTGAAACCGGGAAAACCGTGCCGTTGCGAGCCAGTCGATCCAGG
>JAYGDV010000536.1:0-3786 GCA_046582735.1 Planctomycetota bacterium | reverse complement strand
GCTCACCCTTGCCCAGGATGATCTTGATCACCTCGATCGCCTCGAGCACACCGATCACACCCGGAAGAACTCCCAGGACCCCCGCCTCAGCGCAGGAAGGCGCCATCTCAGGCGGCGGCGGCTCAGGAAACAGGCACCTGTAACAGGGCCCCTTGCCCGGCCAGAACACGGTCGCCTGGCCCTCGAAACGGTAGATCGAGCCATGCACATTGGGAATACCATGCTTGCAGCAGGCATCGTTGACAAGATACCTGGTAGGGAAGTTGTCACAGCCATCGACGATGATATCGTAGCCCGCGAACAGTTCATCGACATTGGTCGAGTGAACCCGGTCGTTGTGAGCGACAACCTCGATGTCGGGATTGAGTGCCAGCAGCGTTTCCTTTGCCGAATCAGTCTTCGGCTCTCCCACCCTGGCGTCGGTGTGGAGAATCTGGCGCTGAAGGTTGCTCAGGTCGACCACATCGTAATCGACGATCCCAAGGGTGCCGATTCCGGCAGCCGCGAGGTAATAGGCGGCCGGAGACCCAAGTCCGCCGGCACCGATGCAGAGCACCTTCGCCTTCTTCATCAACAACTGTCCGGCCTCGCCGACCTCATCGATGCTCAGGTGCCGGGCATAGCGCTCCCGCTCCTGGTCTGACAGAGCCTCTGGAATGTCGACCGCGTGGCCGTTCTGTTTCCAGCGGGTGAAACCGCCCTTCATGGAGGTAACATTGGTATACCCCAGCACCCGCAGCGAGTTGGCGGCGAAGAGGGACCGAACACCGCCGGCGCAATAGGCGATAATTGGCGCATCCTGGTCGGGAAGCTTCTTGGCCGCCTGCATCTCGAGGAATCCCCGTGACAACTGGACCGCCCCGGGCAGATGCCCCGCGCGGTATTCGTCGGACTCGCGTACATCGACGATCGTCACATCGGATCCGTCGCCGAGGGTTCCCTCGACCTGCTCAGGATCCATCTCTGGAATACTCTGGCGATATTCAGAGAGCAGCTCGTCGTAGCTCTTACCTGCCATGCTTCAGGCCCACCCCTGCCCGCGAGTCCAGCCCACCGGCAATTGCCGGGACCACGCTCACCTCGTCGCCATCCTTTACCGGGGTATCAAGACCCTCGGCATGACGAACATCATCACCATTGACGAATATATTGATGAAACGCCGAGTTTCGCCGGCATCGTCAAAGATCTTCTCCTTCAGGCCGCCGTGACGGTTCTCGACATTGTCGAAGACCTCACGGATCGTGCCGCCCTCTACATCCACCTCGCTCTTGCCCTCGGTGAATTTTCTCAGGGGAGTTGGAATCCGAATCGTTACCGCCATACCTTGCCTCCAAGTGCATACTGTTGGACCGGTGGTAAGCACGCTATATGCCGAAACGGCGCGCTCGGCACGCTCGAACGGACTCAAACCATACCGTGGTTACAATACAGAGCCGGTCGGACGAGTATATCTGTCCCGGGGAGAGACTGCAACACAGCCAGATGAATGGACTTGCAAAAAAGAGCCCCTTTTAGCCTCAGGGCTGCTTTTTGCCCCCTGGCTCACCTCCAGGCCCTTTTTTATCGGACCCTTTCTTCGCTTCACCCTTTTCCCCGCCCTTTTCGCCTGGGGGCTTTGTTCCGTAGAGGGAGAAATCGAGGACGCGCAGATTTTTTTCCTGCACAACACCCTCGGATTTCTTCAGCAGCACATGCCGGCGGCGCTCCGGTTCCGGAGACTCGCGAAAGGGCCTGCAGAAACGCCGCCACTCGTTTTCCCAGCCGGCGATGATATAGAAGCGAAGCCGTGCGGGTGTCTTCAGCTCCAGGCGGCTGACCTTCTGAAAGATCTCTTCAAGGGCCTTGTCGGCAAGGTGGTAGATCTTCAGATCGGTGGGAACCTTCAGGTTCGGATATTTCGCATTGGCCATCACCGGCCGGGTATCGGTCAGCGCATGAAGAAGATAAGGAACTGCAGAGAGACCCTGGTCGGCCAGTTTCTCGATGACCTCCCCCGCCTCGACATCTTCCTCCCGGTCAAAAGAATCGACCGCGAGGGATTCAATCAAATCGAAGATCTCACTGTTGCCCAGCACCTTGCCCTCGAGGCAGATCTCCGAGTAGATCAGGTGGGAGAGATAGCGTCGAAGGTCCCAGATAGCCGATTTCTCATTTTTTACATTGAGACGAAAAACCTCGGGGATGGAAACCTTATGAAGGACCTTTGCGTTCGCGTCCAGGAGATCGACAACAACGCTGCCGGCATATTTCCAGGCGATGATCCGCTTTTGCAGGACGAGCTCCTTGTCAAAGATCGTGGAGATCTTTCCCCGGATCCTGTAGCGGGCTTTCGCCGCCTCCTTGAGGACCCTGTATCCTGCGCGGCGGAGATATTCTTCGAGGTAATTCTGCACCACGCGCGTGCCGGGAGTGTAGCGAGTCCCATCCATGGTCTGCGCCATCTCTTCGATGTCGACATGGATGGTATCCAGCTCGACCTGGGACTTTGCCGGGTCTGGGCTGGTTCGCGTCTGCTTCGGCAACTGTTCGGCCGCCAGCCTGGGAATGGCTGGCTTCTTCTGCGGCTTCTTCTGCGGTTGTTCCTGGGCCGGTTTCTTCTCCTGGGCAGCAGGAACCGGCTCTACCGACAGAAACAGCACGGTGAACAGCAATAGCGGCGCCAATGCCTGTAACCGCCTCAAAGGGCACCCTGTAAAACTCAACATTCTTCCTGGCCTCAACAATAAACTGCGTTCCTGACAGTTTAGACGATCCTGACCACACCCCTCAGGTGCAAAAAATAGTCTGAACGAGGATTTTTTCCGCTAAGATGCCGGGCATGACTGTGAAATTCACAAAGATGCACGGCATCGGCAACGATTACGTCTATATCAACGGCTTTGAAACCACCATCGAAGACCCCGCGGAGCTCGCCAGGAAAGTTTCTGACAGGAACTTCGGCATCGGTTCCGATGGTCTCATTCTCATCCAGCCTCCCGACGGCCCGTCGAGCCACTGCCGCATGGAAATGTACAATGCAGACGGAAGCCGGGGGCAGATGTGCGGTAACGGGATCCGCTGCGTTGCCAAGTACGTTCACGATCGCGGTATCGTCGAAAATACCGAAGTCCTCGTAGACACTGATGCCGGGGTTAAAAAACTGCTGCTGGAAACCGGGGCCGATGGAAAGGTCAGCGAGGTCACGGTGGATATGGGCACACCTGGATTGAGAAGAAGCGAGGTGCCAATGGAGGATGGAGGAGACGGCGAAGAGGCGGCGATCGGCATCCCCCTCGAGGTCGAAGGGTTCCTCTTCCGGCTTACCGGAGTCTCGATGGGGAATCCCCACGCAGTCATCCGCCTCGATGAGACCCGGGCGCCCGACGGTGCGGACCTGCCTGGACTCGGACACCTGGCCCTTGATGAATGGGGTCCGCGCTTTGAGAACCACCCCTGGTTCCCCCAGCGGGTGAACACCGAGTTCATCATGCCCCGCTCACGCACCGAGCTTGATTTCAGGGTCTGGGAAAGAGGCAGCGGGGAGACCCTGGCCTGTGGCACCGGGGCCTGCGCAGCTGTTGTCGCCGGGGTCCTGAACGACTGGTGCGACCGCGAGGCCGTGGTCCACCTGCGCGGCGGCGATCTCAGGATCAACTGGGATGGAGATGGCCGGGAGGGGACTGTCTGGATGACCGGGCCGGCAACCGAGGTTTATTCCGGTGAGCTGAACCCCTGACCGGGCGGCTGCAACCAGGCTATTTGAACTTAACCTGTCCCTTGCCCTTGACCACCTCGCCGATCTCCAC
>JAYGDV010000508.1:0-3497 GCA_046582735.1 Planctomycetota bacterium | reverse complement strand
GGCTGGTGGGGATCGTGAGAGCCGAACCAGAAACAGAAAGGCTTTTCGGCCGGCGCTTTCTTCAAAAAGGCGGCAAAGCTCTCGTATTTTTTACCGGCGGGGTTTGTGCTGGAGTTTTTCTTCCCCTTGTAAAATCCCGGTCCCCAGCCCTTGATCGTATAGCCCGTGGTGTAGCCGTTTTTTTCGAGGATCTGCGGGTAGGCCTTCAGTTGGGCGGGGAAGCGCCCCCAGAGATTCGCCGCTTCGCCGAGTCGATGCATGGCCTGGCCGGTGAGCAACACCGCGCGCGCGGCCGAGCAGGATGGCACCTGGCAGAAGGTGGAGCGGAAGTGGACCCCGTTCTTCGCGATCCGGTCGAATGTGGGGGTGCTTACGGACTTGTCCCCGCAGGCGCTCGCATGCGGCCAGGCCCAATTGTCAGCCAGCAACAGCAGTATATTGGGCCGGGTCTCCCCGGAACAGACTGACGCAGAGAGGCAGATGGCCGCGAAGGCAAGTGAGACAGTCCTTAAAAAAGGGCTGCGGAAAGGAGCTGTTTGTTTCATGGCTGGTTTCCTGGTGAAAGAAAGGGGATCGCTCGTGAGCCTGCAGTATAGCTGGAACCCGGGTTCTGCAGATCATAAATGAGTGGCCTGCCCAGCCTGGGGAGGAAAAAAAATACTCACCTCATCGAGCTATCTTTGTGACAATACCTGTCCTGTCAGCGATGAAATTTTGCAGCCTCGTCTTTTGCTTTCCCGCCAGGGGTTGCCTCAACAGAGGAAAGAAAGTTCATGATGCATTGGGTAAAAGCTCTTCTGGCGGTCTTCCTGTTTCTCTGTATTTTAAGTCCTGCGGAGGCGGGTGGGGGCTACACGGTGGTGGTCTCCCGGGCGACGAATGCGCTGAGCGACTGGCAGTCGGTGGTGAAGACCCTCGTCACCAAGCACAACGCGAAGGTCCTGGTCTTTGACGGCGATGTGAGCGAGTCTCTTGCCGGGTTGCGTCAACAGTTTCCGCGCTATACCTGTTTTGTAGCGACTCCGAAAGAAGCAACGGGAGCTTTTGTCGGCAAGGTTCACCAGCTGACCCGCAAGCTCGACGAGGACCCCTACACCGACACACTCTGGGGCATCCTGACGGGCTACGATGCAAAAAACGCCCTGGCGATCGCGCATCACCAGACACCCCTGACGGTGCGGAAGGTCGCCTCGGGAACGGAGCTCGCCCTCGAGTGCTGTGCCGAGGGGCTCTGGTATGACGAGCTGGTCAAGAACAAGATGGTGCGCAAGAAGCCCGGCGGTGTCGCCGAACAGTTGCACGGCCCTGATGACACTACCGAGGTCCTCGCCGACACGCTCAATAAGTACAAGGCCGACCTCTTCGTCACCTCCGGCCATGCCACCGAGCGCGGGTGGATGATTGGCTTCCGCTACCGAAACGGCTCCTTCAAGTCCAAGGGTGGCCAGATCTTTGGTGAGGACACGGGCAAGCGGCGCATCGAGATCGATTCGCCCAATCCCAAGGTCTACCTGCCGATCGGCAACTGCCTGATGGGCAATATCAACGGGCCGGACGCCATGGCTCTGGCCTGGATGAACGATGCTGGAGTGATGCAGATGCTCGGCTACACCAAGCCGACCTGGTTCGGCTACGGGGGGTGGGGGGTGCTCGACTATTTTATTGAGCAGCCGGGCCGCTACACCCTGACCGAGGCCTTCTTCGCCAACCATCATGCCCTGGTGCAGCGGCTCGGTGAGCCGGCGACCAGCAAGGGCGATCAGCGCGGCCTGGCCTTCGACCGGGACGTTGTCGCCTTCTATGGCGACCCGGCCTGGTCTGCGAAGATGGCGCCCGGCAAATTGGCCTATGGGCAGAAGCTCTCTTCCCGTGACGGGGTCTACACCCTCGAAATCGACGCGAAGCAGGGCGCGAAGAGCTTCGCAACGGTGAACTCCAACGGTTCCCAGCGCGGTGGCCGTCCCTTTGTCGCCTTCCTCGGCCACCGGGTCCGGGATGTCGAGCTGCTGGAGGGGAAGGACCTTGCTCCGGTGATTGCAGATGATTTCGTGCTGATTCCCCGCCCGGCGAAGTGCGACCCCGCAAGAGCCTACCGGGTTGTCTTCCGGGCGGTGCGGGTTCAATGACAGGTTCCGGGCTCCCGGTCTTCCGCTGCAGTACTCTTGTGTTGCTGGTGTGCATTACGATTTCGCCAGGAGGGGCGCGGGCGGAGGTGGATTACAACCGGGACGTCCTGCCGATCCTTGCCGGCAGCTGCTTTCCCTGCCACGGCGTCGATGGAAAGAAGCGCAAGGCAAAGCTCAGGCTGGATGTACGCGAGGTAGCCATTGCAGAACGCAAAGGCGTACACGCCATAGTGCCGGGCAGGCCGCAGGAGAGCGCCCTGGTGAAGAGGATCTTCTCAACCGACGAGGATGAGGTGATGCCGCCGCCGGGTAAGGGGAAGCCCCTGGAGCAGTCCGAGAAAGATATTCTGAAGGAATGGATTGCCGGGGGGGCGGTGTACGGAACGCACTGGGCCTTCGTGGCCCCGAAAAAGGCGCCAATGCCGCGGGGCGCGAACTGGGGCCGCAACGAGGTGGACCGTTTTATTTATGCACGCCTCAAGGAGAAGGGGCTCGAACCCCGGGAGCCTGCATCGAGGGAGGAGTTTCTTCGCCGGAGCACCCTCGACCTGACGGGGCTGCCCCCGACGATCGAGGAGCTCGACACCTCCCTGGCGGATAAATCTCCGGCTGCTTACGGGAAGGTGGTCGATAGGCTGCTGGGCTCGCCTCGCTTCGGGGAGCGCATGGCCGTGTGGTGGCTCGATGGGGCACGCTACGGTGACAGCCATGGCTACGACAATGATCTCGAGAACAGCCAGTGGCCGTGGCGGGACTGGGTCATCAGGTCGTTCAATTCGAACAAGCCCTTCGATGAGTTCACCATCGAGCAGCTTGCCGGAGATCTGCTCGAGAAGCCCACCAATGACCAGGTGATCGCCACGGGCTTCAACCGCAACCATCGCATCAATACAGAGGGAGGCGCCATCGACGAGGAATGGCGCACGGAATACGTCATCGACCGGGTTGAGACGATGGGCACCGTCTGGCTGGGTTTGAGCCTCGGGTGCGCCCGCTGTCATGAACACAAGTACGATCCCCTCAGCCAGAAAGAGTTCTACCGGCTCTTCGCCTTTTTTAATAACCTCGAGGAGAAGGGCTTCATCAACAACCTGCGGGGCAGCGCGGAGCCGCGGATTCCATACAAGGCCAATCCGAAGATCCAGGTGATGGTCATGCGGGAGATGAAGAACCGCCGGAAAACACGGGTGCTCGGGGGCGGGCAGTATGACGCTCCGGGCGAGGAGGTGGAGAGCGGGTTGCCAGCCTTCCTGCCGCCGCTGCCGGCGGGCGAAAAAATGACCCGCCTGGGACTGGCGCGCTGGCTGGTCAATGGGAAGCACCCTCTCACCGCGAGGGTACTCGTCAACAGGATCTGGGAGCAGTTCTTCG
>JAYGDV010000418.1:0-4499 GCA_046582735.1 Planctomycetota bacterium | reverse complement strand
CGGATCTACCGCCAGCGCACCCGCCGAACCCAGCACTCCGAAGCCCGCCACCGCAACAAGGCCAGGCCTGCCTCGAAAGCTCTTGCCGATGCCCTGGCGGCAAAAGACCCGTCCATCTGCAGGGACGTGGAGGAGAACACCTGGGTGATACTCGGTCCCCGTAACCGGGTTCATATTTTCAACGATGCGGGTCTGCACATCACCAGCCTCAGCTACCCCGCCGAAACCATTCGCCACCGAACCACCCGCGGCAAATGGCTGCGAGCAAAACCCGCCGCCCTTGAAGAGTTCCGCCGTTGCCTGCAGGACAGGACCCGGGAGTAAAGAACCGGACCGCCTTCAGCGAGCAAGCATCGGCTGGAGAAATGGAACGAGGTCTGCGCGGGTGTAGCTGTCCTTCCTTCCCACCGCCTCGATCTTCATCGCATAGACAACCGGAAGATCGCCGCTTGTAGCCGCAAAGGTGGCGATGATCCCGTAGCCCCTGACCGCCTTACCATCCTTATCCCGTTGCTTGGAGTTGTAGTTGTAGGAGACAAAGCGCAGGCGGGATTCGCCGATGAGCTCCTTCTTGTCCGTCTCGATCTTGAAATCATCCCGCAAGCCCTCGATCAGGGCCAGGTGGGAATACACATCCTCCAGGGCCACGGGGTCCTGCTCACCCGTCTTGAGCGAGAAGCGCAACACCCAGGCATCTTCACCCTTATCGACGACACCCGCATAGTAGAAGGTCGCGGTATCCCACTCCACCTCGACCCGCTGCAGCATGTACATGTCTTTATCGACGGTATATCCAGCCGCCCGGGCGGTATAGGCGATCACCCCCTGGTTGTTCAGGTAGGAACGATCCGGCTGGACCAGGATATTACAGCCGGAGACCAGCAGCAGTGCGACCAGAAGCAGGGATGATCCCGGACCTTTATGCATCATTGGGAGCCTGCTCCATCCTTCTTGCCTTCCGGGTCCTGCGGGCCGGGGACTTCCCCGTCGCCGGAAGCAGGGGGCTGCTTGTTTTCTTTCTTTTCGCCCTTCGACTCATCATCCCCTGCAGCGGCAAGCCGGGCCAGCATCTTTGCCCTGGAGGCCTCGAGACGTGCCATGAGGGATGCGCGCTCACCAGCGGTCTTGATCTCGCGTCCCTGCAGCTCCGCATTCTGGATGAGATTACGCATGTAGCCAAGCTCCTGGACACCGAGAAAGAGATCCTTGATGCTGGCGGCTATGGTCGAATCATGGAGCAGCTGGCCAACCGACCCTTCGCCGCGCTCAATCTTTCCGAGCACGAAGGAGAGTGACTGGGCGCCTTCTTCGATACGGGCAACCACGTTCTCCAGCCTTTCACCCAGTTTCTCATCAAGGAGCAGGCGCTTGACCACAGAGCCCTGGTCGGAAGAACTGCCGAGCGCCCCTTCAAGAGCCACCAAGATTTCAGCCGTGCTGGAAACGGCCCGGCTGAAATCCCTGTCGTAATCCTCGGAGAAAATCAGCTTACCGAGCACTCCCTCCTGGTCCCCGACGGCCTCGGCAAACTCACCAAGATTAGCAGCCACCTCGTCAAGCTTGATGGTCAACTGGACGAGCGTTTTCAGGAAGGCGTTGAGGTTGTCGTAGAGCTCCGGTTCTCTCAGCAGCTTGCCGATGGTTCCCTCACCGCCCTTGATCTGCTTGAGAACCACCACCAGCTCGCGAAGTACGTCATTGGCCGAGCCGCTGAATTCAGCCCCCACGAAATCATCGATGGGAGAGGTTGGCTTGTAGGTGATCTCGTTTCCTGGAGCGAGTTCCTCTTCCCTGGAGGTCCCCATGGTGATGTGAACCGACACGTCACCGAGAAGTCCATCGCTCTGCAGGGAAACGGAAGAATCCGCCCGGATCCGCCTCGTTACCCTTTTATTGATGGAGATCTTTACCTCGACCGAATTCTTCGTCAGATCTTCAACGAAGCCTATGCTGTTCACCTTCCCGACCGGGACCCCGGAGAGATATACCCGGGATCCATCCTTCAGGCGGCTCGTCGAGGGGCACATGAAATGGTAATCGACCTGATGTTGGAATATTCCGCCGCCAGACCCCACCCAGAAAAGGGCAACAATGACGATCACCGTCGCCACAAACAGCACGAAACCGACATTAAGACTGCTCATCTTCGTGGATTCGTTCATTTTTACTCAACTCCCCGGCTAGTAGTTTTTCCCGGCACATCACTGCTGTCCCGGCCCTGGTTTTCCGTCGGCGGCGCAACTCCCCTGAGAAAGCTCCTGACTTCCTCGTGAGGACTCTCAAAGAGTTCATCCGGGGTTCCATCTGCAAGGATCTTCCCCCCTGAAAGGTAGCACCACCTCCCGGCGACCTTCTTAGCGCAATCGAGATCATGAGTCACAACGATGGAGGTTGACTTCACGCGTTTATCGATCTCATGGATCATCGAAGATATCTTTCGACTGTTGAGCGGGTCAAGACCGGTGGTGGGCTCATCATACAGGATCAGTTCAGGATCCGATGCGAGAGTCCGGGCCAGTGCGATACGCTTGCGCATACCACCGGAGAGCTCGGAGGGATATTTGTCCTCCACCCCGGGAAGGCTCACCCACTCGAGACGCTCTTTTACCACCGCCCGCAAAGCCTCTTCGTCCTCAAAGCCGTGCTCCACCAGGGGGAAAGCGAGGTTCTCGAATACGGTCATGGAGTCAAACAGGGCTCCTGACTGGAACACCATCCCCATCTTCCTGCGCAACTGGTTGAACTCATCATCATCCAGTTCGGAGATCCGTCTGCCCCAGAGGGAAACCTCTCCCTCATCGGGCTCGAGCAGTCCTATGATCACCTTGAGCAGGACGCTCTTGCCGGATCCACTCTGGCCGAGGATCGCGACGTTCTCCCCCTTGAAAAGGGAGAAATTCAGGTCATCCATGACCGTGAGCGGCCCAAAGCTTTTTCGCAGGCCCTTAACCTCTACCAGGGTGTTTGAATCTTTCATCTTTTCAACTCAGCAACATGAAGAACTTGGTCAGGATAAGATCCGCGATGAGCACGATCAGCACCGAGGAAACCATCGACCGGGTAGTTGATTCACCAACACCCTCGGTGGTTCTTGCGGTATTGAATCCGCAATAGGTCGAGATCAGTCCGATCAGGAGCCCGAACACGGCCCCCTTGGTAAGGCTGGCGACAATATCAAGCGGGGTGAGCGCATCGAGACACTTGCCGATATAGACAGGGGCCGGCACGCCGGACTCCGCGTAGGCCAGGAGAAACCCCCCACTGATTCCCACCAGGCAGGAGATTGCCGTCAGGGCCGGAAGCATCAGGGCCGTTGCAAAGACCCGGGGCAGAGCGAGCTTGGCAATCGGATCGATTCCGAAGGCCCGGTAAGCATCTACCTGCTCAGTAACGACCATGGAACTTATCTCCGCAGCTACTCCCGTGCCAACCCGCCCGGCAAACATGATTGCAGCGAATACGGGACCGATCTCACGGACAAAGGCAGCGCCCACGATGGTCGCAACCTGGCCCTCCGCGCCGAAACGCGCCAGCAGTGAACTTGTTTGTAAAACGAGGACCAGGCCGATGAAAAAAGCACAGAGATCCACCACGCTGAGTGAATTGACTCCGACTCGGTACATCTGCCTGAGCAAATCTCCAGATAGAGTCTTCCTGACAGCAATTCTTTTGAAGACTCCCCCGGAAAAGATTCCGAAGTCCCCGACTGAGATCAAAAATGGCTTCATATCCGGTTGATTTTAATGCACTTGCAGCACTGAATGAAATGACTTGGGGAGGTCGCTTAAGTACCGATATTAATGTCCCCAAAGACGTAAGTTTCTTTCTCAGAAGGTGATAGGCAACATGAAAGGAAAGAACCGCTAATTATAAAGACACCTCCAACGCGCTGTAGTGCGCTGGAGACCCAGAAGTTATATTAACTCCGATCATGTCGCATTCAGTGAAATCCTATGCCCACGCCCGGGAAGTGACCCAGCGTGAAGCGAAAAACTTCTATTACGCCTTCCGGCTCCTCGACCCGCCTAGGCGAAACGCCATCTATGCCGTCTATGCTTTCAGCCGCCGCGCAGACGATGCGGTTGATTCGGTACAGGAAAAAAACGTCTCGGAACAAGAGGCGAGATCAAAACTCGCCGGGCTCGGCCGGCTAATGCGCGGAGAAGCTCCGGAAGACCCCCTCTCCCCTGCACTCACAGATACGATCGAGCGCTTCAAGATCCCGCTCGAACATTTTTCAGAGCTCCTGCTGGGAATGGAAATGGACCTGGAGAAAAAACGCTACGAAACATTCGAGGAGCTCTACACCTACTGCTTCCGGGCAGCATCTGCGGTGGGGCTGATCTGTATCGAAATCTTCGGCTACAGAGACGACGGCGCCCATCAACATGCAGAAGAGCTCGGAATCGCAATGCAGTTGACCAATATACTGCGCGATGTGCGGGAAGACATGAGCCGTGGGAGAATCTATCTTCCCGGTGAAGACCTCACGCGTTTCA
>JAYGDV010000341.1:0-6654 GCA_046582735.1 Planctomycetota bacterium | reverse complement strand
GAAAGTTTTGAGAAGAACCGCGCTGCGGGCCTGGAATTTCTCGCAGCCCAGCCCCGTCTCTACGTTGTAGATGGATTTGCCGGGTGGGATCCCAAGTACCGCCTCAAGGTGCGGATCATCTGCTCGCAGGCCTATCACGCTCTCTTTATGTACAACATGCTAATCCGGCCCACCGATGAAGAGCTGGCAGATTTCGGAGAGCCTGATTTTACGGTTTATAACGCCGGCGGCCTTGAGGCCGACACCTCTGTGGACGGAGTCGATACCGCCACCAATGTTGCACTCAGCTTTGAGCGCAATGAGATGGTGATTCTTGGTACCGAGTATGCCGGGGAAATGAAGAAGGGCGTCTTTACCCTGATGAACTACCTGATGCCCAGGGACGGGGTTCTCTCGATGCACTGCAGTGCTAACGAGGGCGCCTCCGGTGATGTGTCGCTCTTTTTCGGTCTCTCCGGAACCGGGAAGACAACGCTCTCCGCTGATCCCGAGCGTAAGCTTATCGGCGATGATGAGCACTGCTGGTCGCAGGACGGCGTCTTCAATATCGAGGGCGGCTGCTACGCCAAGTGCATTGATCTCACGCCCGAGAGTGAGCCTGAGATCTTCCAGTCCATCCGCTTCGGGTCCATCCTCGAGAACGTTGTTTTCGATGAGCGTACCCGGGAGGTCGACTATACCGACACCTCGCTGACCCAGAACACCCGCTGCTCCTATCCGATCGAATTCATCCCGAACGCCAAGGTGCCCTGCGTCGGTTCCCATCCCAGCAACGTGGTGCTGTTGACCTGTGACGCTTTCGGGATTCTACCCCCGGTCAGCAAGCTTACACCTGCGCAGGCGATGTATCATTTCATCAGCGGCTATACCGCCAAGGTGGCCGGCACAGAGGTCGGCGTGACGGAACCGGAGGCGACCTTCTCGGCCTGCTTCGGAGCGGCCTTCCTGGTCTGGCATCCCACGAAGTATGCGGAGATGCTCGCTGAGAAGATTCGCGAGTTCGGCTCGAACGTCTGGCTTGTCAACACGGGTTGGACCGGTGGACCTCACGGCGTCGGATCCAGGATCAATCTTCCTTATACCAGGGCGATCATTGATGCCATCCACAGTGGCGCTCTCAATGATGTTCCCTGCCAGGAGGATGAGATCTTCGGCTTCGCGGTACCTACGGAATGCCCCGGCGTGCCGCCTGAAATCCTGACCCCATCCAATACCTGGGAGGATAAGGATGCCTATGCTGCAGGCGCTGCGAAGCTGGCCGAGCTGTTCCAGGAGAACTTCAAGATCTACGCCGATGGTGCCAGCGAGGAGATCCTTGCGGCCGGCCCACGTGGTTCAGGGAATGCCGATGCCGGTGGCGGAACAGGAAAAGCGGAAGCTGACGGCGACGATGCCAGTGAAGCAGAAGCTCCCGCCGCACCTGCGGAGGATGGCGGAGAGGCGCGTTCTTAACCGATTGAGAATTCGCGGCCGACAGCCCGGCAGTAGCAATAGGCAAAGAGCAGGTCGAACTCCAGCTCCTGCAGTTGCTCGAGGTCCTGCCTGTATTCCCCCAGCCGGCCGCATACGGCGGACTCGCAGGCATCTGTGAACCGGAAGGGGTCCCAGGATGGAGAACAGATCTCTCCGAGCACCTCCTTGTTTGCAACCGGGGGGGCCAGGGTGGCCAGCTGTTCAAAGAGCGGATGGGGCCCCACCCTGTTGAACCAGTATTTTGAGTTCGAATAGTCAGGTTCGAGTCGATGCATGATGGCGTGCCAGTAGCTTCCTTCCGGGGAGCTGATGGACTGGCTGATGTGGTGGGACTCCTCCTGGAAATCGCCTCTCAGCAGCAGCCCGCTCCGAATGCAGGCGGCCATTGCCGGTTCAACTGTCTCAGCACCCAGCAGCTCCGCATCATCCAGCCGGGAAATCCGATCCGGCCAGGGATCGCTGAGATCATAGGCAGGTGCGAGGCCGAGCACAGGAATATCCCGGCGAATCCGGCCCAGTATTTCTCCCGCCTTGCAGTCATCCGGCAGCTGTTGCATCGAGCTCCTCCCTGGTGCGTTCTTTTCATCCCGGCTACCCGGGGCGGGAGATCATAGCAGGATGGGGTGGGCGGGTCGAGAGCCTGCCCCGGCTGCCCCGGGGGCATCTCCCGGTCAGGGAGTATCGCGGAGTTTTTTCGAGGTAGTCTCCAGGAACCGGCGCTCCTGGTCGCTCAGGCTGTCCATCCCGTGCTCATGAATTTTCTCCAGGAGTCCATCGAGGCGTTCCTGCATCTGCCGGTTCTCTTCTTCTTCTTTTCCCTCCCGTTTCAGCTTTCTCTTCAGTTTCAAGCGTTCCAGGAAGCCGGGCCCCTTATCACCACCAGCCCGGCTCTCCAGGCTGGTATAGCCACCTGAAAAGTCGTGGCCGAAGGAGTCACTGTCCTCGGCTTCGTAGACCAGCCCCTCTCGAACCTGTCTGGCGGTCATGAAATACATCAGGCCGCAGAAGAGGCTCACAAACCCCAGCTCGTCGATGAAAGGATAATCGAATCTCCAGTTTTCATCCTGCAACCCAAAGACGATGGTTGAACCGCCGAACAGCAGGGCGAGTATGGCAGTAAATTTAGAGATCTTCAGGGTTGCCAGCAGGGCGCCGTGATGGGTTCCCATCCTGTGCCAGAGAAAGCTGTGCAGGATCTGGCCTCCATCGAGGGGATAGCAGGGCAATAGGTTCACGATCAACAGGACGAAGTTCCACAGGAACAGGTATTGCAGCAGGCGGTGCCAGAAGACCGGCTCCCCTGAAAAAGGCAGGAAATTGAGGCCCAGCACCAGGCAGAGCCCAGTCACGAGCAATCCCAGGCCCAGGTTCACAAGCGGCCCGCCAGCGGAGACCCAGAACCGGGCGCGAGGATTCTGCGGGGATTCGCATATGGCCAGGCCGCCGAGGGGCCAGAGGATGATTCGCTCTGCGCCACCACCCTGGCGGTGGGCGGCGTAGGCGTGTCCGAATTCGTGCAGGAGGATGGTCAGCAACAGGGCCAGTGCGAAGGAGGCAAAGGATTTCAACGGCTCTCCGTAGGGGCTGTCCGTTTTCAGGAGGATATCGATCAGCTTCAGGCCGACGATCAGCAGAAGCACCCAGTGAATCCAGATGTCGATACCGAAGAGCCGGCAGATTCGCAGGCCCGACTGCCGAAAAGAATCTTGTGTATGCATACGGTCCATTGCGGAATTTATTTCTTCAGCGTTTAGCGAGGAAGGCAGCTATCCGCTCCACCGCAGCTTCGAGCCTGGCCATCGAGGTCGCATAGGAGAGGCGAATATATCCTTCGCCACAGGGGCCGAAGGATGCCCCGGAGAGCACTGCTACCCCGGCTTCGTCGAGTAATTTCGAGGCGGCCTCTGCCGAGGACATCCCGGTTTCTGAGATGTTGGCAAAGGCGTAAAAAGCTCCGCGCGGGACTGTACAGCTGATTCCGTCAATCGCGTTGAGCGCCTCAACAAGGTAGTCCCTGCGCGTGCGGAATTCGCTGACCATATTGCTGACAGAGTCCTGTGGGCCGCGCAGCGCCTCGACGGCCGCATGCTGGCTGAAGGTGCAGGCGCAGGAGGCAATGTTGACATTGTAGAGGTCGAAGGTCTTGACGAGTCCGGGAGGAAGGATTGCATAACCCATTCTCCACCCGGTCATGGAATAGGTCTTTGAGAACCCATCGACGATGATGACCCTTCCCTCGGCCTGTTGCAAAGAGGCGATGGTTTCGAAAGGAGAATCGTAGCAGAAGTGGAGATAGATCTCGTCGCTGAGGACCAGGAAGCCCTTCTCGGCGGCCTCGCTCGCTACCACCTCGAGATCTTCACGCTCCAGCACGCCGCCGGTAGGATTCTGCGGTGAGTTCAGGATGACCAGGCGGGTATTACTCGAAACAAGCGACCGGAACTCATCGGCATCAAAGCGAAACCCTGATGTTTCTCTCAGCGGCAGGGGAACTGCCTTCGCTCCCGAGTGCCCGATTACTGACTGGTAGGCCGGAAAACCGGGATCGGGGCAGATGACCTCGTCTCCGGGCCCTGCCAGGGCATTGATCGTGTAAAAGAGGAGAGCCTTCGCTCCCGGGGCCACGACCACCTGCTGTGGGCTGAAGCTGAGCCCTCGCAGGGCGCCCGCTTTTTCGGCGATGGCCTGGCGTAAGCCGGGAAGCCCCTGGGAAGGACCATAGCCGGTATGGCCGTCTTCAAGGGCCTGGACGGCGGCCTCCTTGATGTTGGGCGGGGTTGGAAAATCCGGTTGGCCGATTTCAAGGTGTACGACATCGACCCCTGTGCTCTCGAGCTCCTGCGCCCGGCGCAGGACGTCGAACGCCGATTCACCCGCCAGTTGTCGTGCGCGCTCGTGCAACATGGCAGTATGATAGCCCTGCCGGGCGCACTCTACACTTGAAAGTATTCGTCCATAGCATCAAACTCTAGACGTACTCCTGGGTTAGCGGATCCTGAGAAGCGATGATGCAGACAGCCAAAGGCCATGAACCACTCCAGCTGGGATCGAAGTTGACGATCTGGCCCCCGGTGGTGCTTGCGCCCATGGCGGGCGTGACCAATTATCCTTACCGCAAGATCTGTTCGCGCCTCGGCGCAGGGCTCTGCGTCAGCGAGATGGTCAGCTCGCGGGGGATTCTCGAGGGCCATCGTGGAACCTGGAAGCTGGTTCACTTCGCCGAGTCCGAACATCCGCGCTCCATCCAGATATTCGGTGGTGACCCGGCCGCCATGGGGGAGTCAGCCCGGCGGCTCAAGGAGGAGCTCCAGGTTGACCATATAGACATCAACTTCGGTTGCCCGGTCAAGAAGCTCGTTAACAAGGGAATGGGGGCTGCCGTGCCGACCGATCCGGTAAATTGCCGGGCGGTGGTGCGGGCCGTGGTCAAGGCCGTTGATCCGTTGCCGGTAACCATCAAGGTTCGCCTTGGGATCGATGATGAGAACCTGACCTACCTCGATGCCGGGCGGATCGCCCAGGAGGAGGGTTGCTCCTGGATAACCGTTCACGGGCGTACGGCCAGGCAGATGTATTCAGGCAAGGCTAATTGGGAGCTGATTGCAGAGCTGAATGACAAGCTCGAGATCCCGGTGCTGGGTAACGGGGATATTTTTGAAGCCGAAGATGGCCTGGAGAGAATGCACCGTGCCGGGGTTCCCGGTATCGTGATCGGGCGGGGCTGCCTGGGAAACCCGTGGCTCTTTCGCGAGCTCAAGGCCCTGTTCGATGGCGAGCCGCCTCCCCGGAAGCCGACCGTGGAGGAGAGGGTCGACATGGTCCGCGAACATTTTCACCTCCTGCTGGCTCACTATGGAGAATCTGAGCGTGCGGCAATTCTGAGAATGAGGAAATTCGGATCGTGGTACGCTACCGGTTTCCATGGTGCCGCGGAATTCAGGCGGCGGTTTAACACGGTTGAAAATGGAGAGGAGCTCGAGGAGATTCTCGGGCTCTGGCTCGAAGCGCAGAGGGCGGGGAAGAACTGAGCAAATGGTCAGGCGCAAGAACGAAGAAAGCAGCGGACTGCGCTACAGGGTGGTGCTGGGCGACTCGCGGTTCATGAGCGCCGTCGAGGACAGCTCGGTTCACCTGGTGCTCACCTCTCCCCCCTACTGGCAGCTGAAGGACTATGAGGCAGAGAGCCAGATTGGTTTTCACCAGGAATACGATGAGTATATTGCCGAGCTGGATCGGGTCTGGGGAGAATGTGAGCGTGTGCTCCACCCGGGCTGCCGCCTGGCGGTGAACATCGGCGACCAGTTTCTCCGCGCCAGCACCTACGGCCGCTACCGGATTGCGGCGATCCACGCCGATATTATTCGCGGTTGTGTTGGCCTGGGGCTCGACTTTATGGGCTCGATTATCTGGCAGAAGGTGACGACGATGAACACCTCCGGCGGCGGGGCCGTTATGGGTTCTTTTCCCCATCCGCGAAACGGCATCGTCAAGCTCGACTATGAACACATCCTCCTGTTCAAGAAACAGGGTAAAGCGCCGCGGCCTTCGCCCGAGCAGAAGGAACACTCCCGCCTCAGCACCGAGGATTGGAACGAGTATTTCTACGGTCACTGGAAGTTCCCGGGAGCCCGGCAGGAGGACCATATCGCGGTATTTCCGTCTGAGCTTCCCAGGAGGTTGATTCGCATGTTCACCTTCGAAGGAGAGACGGTGCTCGATCCCTTCCTTGGCAGCGGGACCACGATGAGCGTAGCCCGCGAGCTGGGCAGGTCCTGTACCGGCTACGAGGTAAACCCGGATTTTCTCGGAACGATTCGCGAGAAGACCGGATTTGGTGAGCAGCGGGAGTTCTTCCGCGGGGAGGAGGCCCTGGAGGTGGTTCGCGACCGGGCAGGCCGCCAGGGTGGGGGGCCTGTTGAGGCGCCATCCGGGAACCGGGCTGCGGGGTATGGCTCGGTTATTCGAAAAGGTGACAGCCGCCATCGAGAGGAATATCACCGGGTGAGAGAGGTGCTGGATGTCCGGACGGTTGAGCTCGAAGACGGCACGAGGCTGCGGCTTCTCGGGGTGCTTGAGAGCGAGAAGGGTGCCGGCTCCGACCGCCTGCGTGAGCTGGTCAGCGGGAAGCAGGTCTATTTCAAGAGCGATTCGCGTACCGATGAGGAGGGCGGGGTTTATCTC
>JAYGDV010000121.1:0-1554 GCA_046582735.1 Planctomycetota bacterium | reverse complement strand
CGCGTCGCGGTCGCAGACCCAGCGGCGAACGGTCCAGTGCTCCTCACCGTTGTTGATGCCGTTGGGGTGGGACTGCTCCGCGGTGATCCAGGTCCACGGCGCATTGCTGGGCGCCAGTCGCCAGCCGGTACCGCGCCAGTGCTCGATCGGATCAAACTCGATGAAATCGTCTCCCGAATACTCCCCGTCTTCATCGAGCGTCAGGTTGTAGTAGCCGTTGTACCAGTTGTTGACCCCCTGCTCATCGGTGGCAGGCCAGTCATCGCGGGAATGGGCCAGGACCTCGAGATCGCAGGCATCGCCGATGCCGTTGCCATCCCCATCCTCCTGGTTGGCGTTGGCGGCGGAGGGGCAATTGTCGCAGACATCTCCGAGAGCGTCCTCGTCCTCATCGGCCTGGTCGGCGTTGGCGATGTCGACGCAGTTGTCCTCGGTGTCAATAGTTCCATCACCATCGACATCATCGCAGGCATCTCCCATTCCGTTCTGGTCAAGGTCAGCCTGGTCGGTATTCGCGCTATCAGGGCAATTGTCGCAGACATCTCCGACGCCGTCATCGTCGTCATCTTCCTGTCCGCCATTGCTGATCTCCCAGCAATTATCGATGCCATCGTGAAAACCATCCCCATCGGTATCGGGAAGATCACCGGTAACCCGCAGCCAGTTGGCCGAGCCGTCGGAACCATCGGAGCGGTTGTCGTTGGGACCCGTCGGGGTCAGGGCCAGGTCGATGACATCGCCCTCGGCGATCTCAACCACCCGGATACGGGTCACCCCGATGCCGTCGCCGCCGGGAATGACAGCCCGGTCAAGCTCCACTCCATTGTGGAAGAGAATGCCTGTAACCCCGGTTCCGCCGAGGTTGGTCTCGCGGGTATGCCAGGTGAGGGAGACCATCTGGTCGCGGTCACTCACCCAGCGGCGAATCGACCAATGCTCCTCGCTGGGGCAGCTGTTCGTACCGTTGGGGTGGGTTCCCTCCTGCTGGAGCAGGGTCCAGGGGCAATTAGAGGGAGCCAGGCGGAACATATTGCCGCGCCAGTGTTCCGGCCCGAACTCGATGAAGTCGTCCTCGTTGAAGGTGCTGTCCGGGTCCGCCGTCAGGTTGTAGTAGCCGTAATACCAGTTGTTGACCCCCTGCTCGCCCACGGGCGACCAGTCCTCGACCGAGTCGGCGAAGGGCGGTTCCTCGCAGGCATCGCCGCGCCCATTCTCGTTCCAGTCACCCTGGTCGGGGTTCGCGGTGGCGGGGCAGTTGTCACAGAGATTGCCGACCCCATCCTCGTCGGTGTCGCTCTGGGTCTCGTTGGCGGTCTCGGGACAATTGTCCAGGCAGTCGATAACGCCATCTCCATCGCCGTCGTTCTGCGACTGGGAGGGAGAGATGCTCAGATGGTTGTAGGACCCATCCGCTCCATCCCCGGTGTCGCCGCCCGGCCCCAGCGGGGTCAACGCCAGGTCGATGATGTCGCCCTCGAAGAGAGACCGGCAGAGAACCCGGACTACACCGCGTGAATCGTTACCGGCGATCGTGGCGCGGTCGACCTCTTCGCC
>JAYGDV010000065.1:0-2338 GCA_046582735.1 Planctomycetota bacterium | reverse complement strand
ACCGGCCGAAGAGCCCGCTGAGGAAGCACCGGCCGAAGAGCCCGCTGAGGAAGCACCGGCCGAAGAGCCCGCTGAGGAAGCACCGGCCGAAGAGCCCGCCGAGGAAGCCCCGGCTGAAGAGCCCGCTGAGGAAGCACCCGCTGAAGAAACCCCTGCTGAAGAGCCCGCCGAGGATGCACCCGCTGAAGAACCCGCCGGGGAAGCTCCGGCTGAAGAAAGCGGCGAAGGTGCCGGAACCACCCGCGTGCTCTTTCTCTGCACCGGCAATTCCTGTCGCAGCCAGATGGCCGAAGGGATCCTGCGCCACCTGGCCACCGAAGGCTTCGAGAGTCTTTCGGCCGGCTCGCAGCCTGCTGAAAAGGTCCACCCCATGGCCATCGCCGCGATGGAAGAGATCGGCATCGACATCTCAGCCCAGCAGCCCAAGTCCATGGACGTCTTCCTGTCGGGCGACCTACCAGCCCCGGACGTTGTCATCAGCGTTTGCGAAAAGGCCGCCGCTGAATGCCCCGCCCTGACCGGCGGTGCGGTCAACTCGATGAGCCTGCCCTTCGACGATCCCGCCGCCGCCGATGGCAGCGACGATGAGAAACTCGAGGTCTTCCGCAGGGTCCGCGACGAGATCAGCGAAACCCTGAAGATGGCACTCGGTGTCGGCGGCTGAAACCCGCCCGGTCTTCCCGCTCACCGCCGCCGTCAATTGCAGCTGCGGTCGCACTCGAGGGTGGCCTGGACAGGCCCGCACTCCGGCCACGGCGCCGGCGGGGCGGCACGTCCGAGAAAGAGAAAATTCAGCGTGTAGATCGCATCGGAGATGTCCCCGGATGAGTCTCCATTGGTGTCGCAGGCGGCCGGGCAGTCCGTGCTGACGCCGCCCTGGAAGAGCAGCCCGATGTGGCGGGCAGCATCGGAGATATCGAGCTGCCCATCGCCGTTACAGTCACCACGCAGGAAGGTCGACTCCGGCAGGGGAGGAGGCAGGGGCTCGCGGGCAAAGACCAGCACTCCCATGCGCGGCAGCGTGATGCAGGCTGAGCTCGGCAGGCCATCCCGCCCGCCGCCAGCGGCCGAGATTCGGCCGCCATTGCCCCTGTTGCGGCCATCGTAGAGCTCTGAGTCGCTGTTGAAGATCTCGTGCCATTGCCCGGCCTGCGGCATGCCGAGGCAGTACCCGGGAAAGTCCTCGTTGTTGAAGCTGGCCACGATCACCAGGTCATCACCACGGTCGGTCCAGCGCTGCCAGGCGATGACATTGCCCTCGTCATTGATATGGAAGATGTTCTGCCGTCCATCGGCCCTGAGCGCGGGCTGCGTTCGCCGCAGGCGGGTCATGTCCCGGCAGGCCTGGAAGTAGCCTTCGTAGCGCTCCCGCCTGTCCCAGCGGATATTGTGCTCGCGCGTATCGCCGAAGGAGCGCGTCTCCAGCAGCTCCTGCCCCTGCAGGACCATCGGAATGCCCGAGGTGAACATAACGAGCCCCCAACAGAGCTTTCCCCGGCCCTGTGCCCAGGCACTCGTCGGGTTCTCGCCGTCGGCGACCCGCGTAACACGCCCATGAACCGCCACCTCGTCGTGGCTCTCGATATAGTTGACCGCCCGCACTCCCCCGAAGGCGAAATGGTTCATGCCGGCGGCGAGCGCCCCCATGTTCGGGTCGCCGAAGGCCGCCGCTCCCAGGGCCTCACGCAGGTTGTCGTGGAAAAGATCATTCCACTGCGAGTCGAGCCCGGCGCCCCCGCGCTCGACCGCAACGGTCACCGCCGGGTCGTTGGGCAGCTGCTCTGCGATCACGATGGCCCTGGCAGAGACGGTGTCGACCGTCCGCACGATATCCTGCAGCAGCCTCCAGCCCTCGGTGTTCACCTTGATGAAATCGGTACCGTCGATCCGCAGGCCATCGACGTGGTATTCCTCCAGCCACATCCTCACCGAGTCGCAAATGTACTGGCGCACCTCGGCCCGGCCGTAGTCCGGGCGCGGCCCCCAGGGAGTCTCGCGGTAGCCGTTGCCCTCGGGATAGAAGTAGATTTCCTCGCCATCGTAGTCGAGCAGGTTGCCGGCGAGGTCGCTGGCGCCCATGTGGTTGTAGACGACATCGAGGAGCACCGCGATCCCACGCCGGTGGCAGCGGTCGACGAGGTACTTCAGGTCGTCCGGGCTGCCGTAGGAGGACTCGGGCGCAAACTGGAAGGACGGGTTGTAGCCCCAGGAGAGCTCCCCGGCAAACTCCATCAGGGGCATGAGACCTACGGCGTTGATCCCCAGCTCGACGAGATGGTCGAGGTGGGTATCCACCACGTCCCGGAAGCGGCCGGGATGATGCTCTACCCCATCGCCA
>JAYGDV010000524.1:0-1675 GCA_046582735.1 Planctomycetota bacterium | reverse complement strand
TACTCCGGCAGCTTCAGCGAGATCGTAGAGGTGGGATCAAAGGCGGCTTCAGTATCTTCAATAGGGGCCCTGGAAATGATCCGGCTTGAATCGCGCATCTGGGATCAGTGGTCTTCGAAAACAAGGGTCGTATTGCCGATCTGGATCCGGTCGCCGATGCGCAGGAGCTCCTCGTCGACCTCTTTTTCGTTCACAAAGGTATGGTTGCGGCTCTCGAGGTCACGGATGAAGAACATCTCGCCGATACGGAAGATCTCCGAATGTTTCCTGGAGATTCCCTGGTCGGAGACCTGGATCTCGCAGTTGTCTTCACGCCCGATGACCATGTTGTCACCGCTGATTTCGTAAGTTTTGCCTTTTTCGGAGCCGGACTTGACTCGAAGAATTGTCATAACACTACCTGGATATCGGGGGAGGTAGGCTGCCTGCCCGCAGGAGAAGAGAGGCTACCTCGAACGCCCTGTTAAAATGATCTGGAAGCGATGAGTATACCCCAAGTGACCATGTGTGCAAAAGATCCCAGCCCGTCGCCGGGGCAATAAATGCCCCCTTATCGGCCGAAAGGGGGGCCTATTCGTCCTCGAAGCGGCCGTCGCGCATGGTGAGGATCCTGCTGGCGAGGCTGGCGAGTTCCTGGTCGTGGGTCACGAGGATGAAGCCGGTGCCGAGCTCCCGGTTCAGCTCGAGGATCAGGTTGTGGATGAGGTCGCCGGTAGAGGTGTCGAGGTTGCCGGTGGGCTCATCACAGAAAACGAGCTCCGGGTCGTTCATCAGCGCCCTGGCGATGGCTACCCTCTGGCGCTCACCACCGGAGAGGCGGGAGGGGGGGAATTCAGCTCGGTCGATGACGCCGACGCGAGAGAGCAGCTCGCGTGCTCTCTCCTTCAGCTCCTGGCGCTTGCGGCGGTATTCTCGGTAGCTCAATGAGATCATTGCCGGCAGGAGCACGTTCTCGAGTACGTCGAGGTCGGGAAGAAGGTGGTAGAACTGGAAGACAAAGCCGAAATGGCGGTTCCGTATATTACATTTCTGAGAGAGCTTCAGTTTCGCGAGGTCGCGGCCCTCGAGAGCCTTGTCACGGCCGTTGTATACGAGCTGCCCACTGCTGGGGCGATCAAGAAGCCCCATGATGTTCAGCAGGGTCGTTTTGCCGACTCCCGACATGCCGATGATCGAGAGGATCTCTCCCCGCTTGACCTCCAGGTTGCAACCCCGCAGGACAGGGACCGTTACTCCCTGCATGCGGTATTCCTTGTGGAGATCACGCACCGAGTAGAGGGAGGAAGTGCCTGCAGCCTGCTTGCTGGAAATGATTGGCGGGGCTTCTTTCGGGCTCGATGATGCTGACATGCTCAGATAGCAACCTCAGGGCCTGTACTTGTCAAGCCTGCAACGTGGGCAGGCTGGTAATCTCGGGAGCTACTCATATTGCAAAGAACTTATGGGATCCCGCCTTGGGGCCCAGGTGGCCGGGATGAAGCTTGCCAGCAGGCCGACCAGTACCGGCGGGAGGGTACACCAGAGGATGTCGATCGGGTAGAAATGGACAGGTATCCGGTCCATCTTGTAGATCTCGGCGGGAAACAGCTGCACCCCGGTGAGAGAGTAGATCTGGTCGTGGATCCAGTTGATGTTTGAGCTGAAGACATATCCCAGTGCGAGGCCGCAGATGGTG
>JAYGDV010000492.1:0-2461 GCA_046582735.1 Planctomycetota bacterium | reverse complement strand
TCGCCCCCATCGGGCGAGGACCGGAAACCCCAGGCACGGTTCTCGATCGCAGGCGGAGTGATCGGCGTAAAAAGCACCGTGCTCTTCATGCCGAGGGGACCGAAGATCCTCCGAGAAAGAAAATCACTGAATTTGGTTCCGCTGATCTTTTCAACGACCAGCGCCAGCAGCATGTAACCGGTATTGCTGTAATCCCACCTCTTGCCCGGGGCGAATCTCACCGGCGGCTTGTGTTTGATGATCAGGGCAAGGGCGTCAGGATTGGTAGCGAACTTACGGCGGGACAGGTCGCCTTGCTTCGTGTCCCAGTGCTTATCGAGCAGTTTCACGTAATCAGGTAACCCGGAGGTATGATGGAGCAGGTGCCGGATCGTCGCCCCGGCATAAGGAAGGGTCGGAACATACTTCCTCACATCGTCATCGAGACTGAGCTTCCCCTCCTCCCTCAACATGAGGATCGACATCGAAGTAAAGGCCTTCGCAACGGAGGCTAACCGGAAAACCGATTCCTTCTTCAGCGGCTTGGCGCCATCCAACGAGCCCGTCCCCAGGGCCCGGTGGTATTGAACAACGCCTTTGCGAGCCACCAGCACCACCCCGTTGAACTCTCCGCGAGCCGCACATCCATCGAGATACCTGTCGATTGCAGCTGCGGGGAATTCAGCCCCTATGAGTGCCGGCGAGACGAGGATGCAGGCCGCGACAAAAAGGAAGACTCTCCGAAGCGTTCTTTTCATGGCAGTCACCTCCCGGCCTCAGACCAGCTCCCGAATCGGCTTGCCATCGGCGACAGCCTTTGTCACGTCGCTTGGCAGACCGGAAAGAACCCGGACCTCCTGCAGGTCAAAGAGGGTATGCATGACCGTGGCCAATACTTGGGAGCTCGAGATCGGCTCGGAGGCCGGCGCCCCGGCCGTACGGTCGGAGCGTCCGATCACCTGGCCCATCTGCAGACCTCCGCCGACAAAGGCCAGGGTGCAGAGGTTGCCCCAATGGTCCCTGCCGCCGTTCTTGTTGATCTTCGGGGTGCGGCCGAACTCGCCGGTGATCACCAGCAGGATCTTTTCGCTCAGGCCCCGTCTCTCGACATCCTCGATGAAGGCCGAAACAGCCTTGTCCACCGCAGGCACCAGGGATGCCACCCCGTCGACCATGGTAAATTCCTTGCCGCCGCCGTGCATGTCCCAGCCGCCACAGGTAACCGTGACGAACCGGCAGCCGGCCTCACAGAGACGACGGGCCATCAGCATCTGGCGGCCGAGGGCCACCGGTGAGAACTGCTTTGCATAGCTGTTTCGTTTCTTGACCGCATCGCTCGGCTCGAAAGCGCCCGTGTCGTAGCGCTCCAATACCGCGGGCGCTTCATCGCTGAGATCAAAGGCTTTGGAAGTTCCACGAAGCAGGACATCAAAAGCCTGCTCCCGGAACCGCCCCGCCGATTCAAAGGCCGAGCTTTTCTCTTTCGCTCGACGCAATTCATCGAGCTTACTCAGCAGGTAGCGGCGGTCCTCGAGACGGCTGCCATCGATTCGAAGCTTCATATTGTCGATGATCTCGCCCCCTGCACTGGGGTCGAAGGGCTTGAATACCGGCGAGATCGTGCCGGCCTGGGTAACCCTGTCCGGCGCCCTGTAGAGCTTGCTGTATTCCTTGCCGACGGCCCTCGGCATCACGATGGTGCTCAGGGGCATTCCCGACTCCTTGTCCGTGAGCCCGGCTACCCTCGAGTAGAGCACGCTCATGGCAGCCTTGGTGGCGTTGCCGCCGGCCATGACGTGCATCGCGGCGGGCCCATGGCTCGAGATCCCGTGGCGATAGGACCGGACGATGGCCATGCGGTCAGCGAGACGGGCCAGCTTCGGCATCGTCCCGCCGAAGGTCACGCCGGGGAGGCTCGTCTTGACCTCGCCGGTGATGCTGCGGATCTCGCGCGGCGCCGTCATCTTCGGATCGAAGGTCTCGAACTGAGTCGGGCCGCCCTGCAGGTTCAGAAAGACGACCGCCTTGTCGCGCAGGACATCCGCCCGACCGAGAGCGGAGACCTTCGAGGCCAGCAACCCGGGAAGCCCCAGGCAGCCGAGTGCGGCGGTGCCGACCCTGAGGAACTCCCTGCGAGTTCCGTTGCCGCCAGAGGTGTCAAAAATCCTCAGCATGAAGGCGTCTCCTGCGCGGGCCGGCCGGGCTAGCTCCCGGCGCTCAAGAGAATTCTATTCGCAGGAGGAAGAGGGAGCAAGCGGAGTCTGCTGCGGCCCAATCAGCCAGCCCCAAAACAGAGAAAAAACGGCCTCACACGCTCATTTTTCGAGAACCGAGGACAGCGCTTCAGGCTGGAGCGCGACTGCCACCATTTCAGGTTCGCTGGTGCCTACCAGTAGTTCCTCGCCGTCATTGCAGATGACCTCTACTCCCGTCTTGGCAAAACACCAGGGGCTTTTTTTCTGCCGGGTACATGGAACCTCTA
>JAYGDV010000472.1:0-4001 GCA_046582735.1 Planctomycetota bacterium | reverse complement strand
TTAAAACCGGATTGCTCGTTACGGTCCCGGTCGGAGGCGAGGAAGACGTGACCGCCCTGCCCCGTCAAGGCAGCCTCCATGTCATCCGCATCGCTGTTGAGGATGTTGATCGCCTTGGCCTGGGTAAAGACCGGCATTGGCGGTTGTTCAGGCGTGGTTGTTTTCGGGGCCGCGAGTTTTCCGGCGGCAGGTTCCGTATCGAGATGCAGGTCCAGGAAGATGTCACTGGAGCCGGCCTTATTGTTCACCCGCACCGCGATCACGTTTTCGTCTGTCTTCAGGACCCCGGCCGCGACCTCAATCGTACGATTCCAGTAGATGGGCTCATGGTCTACCTCGTCCTTGTCAACCGGCTGACCGTTGATCCAGACCGTTGCTGAATCATCGGAAGCTACCTGCAGTGTGAACTTTTTCTTTGAATCGATCAGCCCTTGGCTGACCGTGAATTTCCTGCGGAACAGAACGGCCTGTCCCTGCAGGTCGATGGTCGTTCCTTTTTTCTCGGAGATGATGGCGGGCTCTCCGTAACCAAGAGGGGTTTTTCCCGTGTTCCATTTGCTGTCATCGTACTCGGACTTGATCCATTCGTTTCCCGGTATGCCGGCGGCGGCGGCGAATCTCCAGCCATCGCTCGATGCGCCGATCACGACCGGGTCAAGCTCTGAAACCGGTTCGGGGGCGGGTGGCCTGACGCGCTGGGCAACATAGATGTCCCACTCATCGGTGTCGGGAACCCGGTCGGTGGAGAAATACAGCTTCCTGCCGTCGGTGGATGGCGCCGGGTCTGTTTCGTTCTTCGGCGAGTTGACCGAATCGCCCAGGCGCTCAATCTCCGTCCATGTGTTTCCGTCTCTACGGGCCACGTAGATGTCGTAGCCTCCGGCTCCTCCTTCCCGGTTCGAACAGAAGTAGAGGTACCGTCCATCACGGGAAAAAGCCGCGCCGCGTTCATCCTTGCCGGTGTTGAGGGCAGCCATCGGTTCGGGACGGCTCCAGGTTCGTCCATCCCAGGTTGAGAGGTAGAGATCGGCGCCTGTTTCCTCGGGGGTGGTTTTTTCAAAGTCCTTTGACCAGCGGGTCAGAACCATCATCGTGCCATCGGTGGAGAAGGTTGCCTCGACGCTTTCAGATGCCTGGTTCACAGGATCGACGGCGCCTGGTTTTTCAGGATCCGGTTTATTCTCCGGGAAGAGCTCCTGTCTCGGATCCTCCCACAGGACCATGCGCGCCTTCTTCTGCTGCACATCGACCTTCAGGCCTTCTTCGTCAGTGTAAAAGGCCCAGACATCGGTCCGCAGTTTTTCCCTTATTTGCAGGCCGAGAACTACAAGGGCCACCAGCCCCAGGCTCGGAAGGATCCACCGGGTCCAGGAACGCCGGGCGGCTGGAGACTCCGGGGAGGAGCGTTTTTTCGTCGGGGATTTTCTTTTAGCGGCGCTCATGGCGTTTTCCCTCCGGCTTTCGCCTCGGCAGGTTTGTTCTCCTCAGCCGGAGCCGGCTTGCGCAGGGCGAACCAGGTTCCGAACAGAAGGGCGAAGAGGGCCCCGGCCGTTCCGAACAGGAGCTCGATGTTGTCCTGCATCCAGGTTCCATCCGGCATTTTAGAGGTGTCGTAGCGCCGCACGACACGCTTGCTCATCGCGCCGTAGAGACCAGCCGGGTTGTCTTCCCGGTCGGAGTTGAACATTAAATGGAAGCCAGCCATGCGCAGCGCAGGAGCTGACTCATCGCTTTCGGAATTGATCTCCCTGCCCAGGTTCCTCGGCTTAGCGGGAACCAGGGAATCCTCTAATGGATCTTCGTTCGGATTCTTCATGAACCGGCATCGGTAGATGTCCTTTCCTCCATTGCCACCGTCACGTGCCGAAGCGAAGTATAGAAAATCTCCATGGCCGGTAACCACCGGGTCGATGTCATCTTCGGGCGAGGAGATCTCCTCGAGGAGTTTTGCATGGCGAAACAGTGGAGTTGAGGGGACATCAGCTGGGGCAAGCAGGCCGTCAGCGGCTCTCTTCGGGCCTGCCGGATTCGGTTCAAATCCCAGGCCGTAGAGTGGAGTGTATCGATAGTGCGCCTCGAGGCAGAGAGCGACCAGCGAGGTCGTGACGACCAGCCCCATCTGGCCGCTATGTTTTCCCTTGGCGGTCCAGGATCCGTCCTCGGCCTGGGCCGTGATGAATTTTCCTTTCATCGATTCCAGCCAGCGGCGCCAGGCCGGACCCTGGTGCTGGTAGGTAGCCAGGGTGCCGTAGTAGGCGTAGTAGAGATCAGCTACGTCGAGACCCTTCTTGTCGATGAGTGAAGAGGCCTCCCAGGCCCGTGCACTGCTCGAGGAGAGGCCGAGCAATTGGTTGCAGAAAAATCCGACCGCGTTCATAGCCGGTGTATGCCCCCCGGGGCCGACCTTCTGGGTGTAGCCGAAGGCTCCACCGTCCTTGCCGCTGGAGAGCTCGGTGAGGAACTCGCGGGCCCCTTTGATTGTCTCGTCTTTAACCCTCAGGCCGGACCACTTTGCGCTGGCCAGCGCCATGATCATCCAGCCGGAGACCGACAGGTCGCCCTTCTGGCCCGGCTGGTAGCGCCAGCCGCCTTCTTCATGCTGGGCCTCGGTGATGAACTCGACAGCCGCTATGGCACGCGGCCGCAGCAGCTCTATATCCTTGGTCACCCCGTAAGCTTCGATCATCGCCAGGGAGGCGATACCGTGGTCGTACATATCCCCCCTGGGACTGGTTCCCCGCAGGTCGCCATTGGCCCCGTCCTGCTGGTCGATCAACCACTTGATGCCTTTTTCAACTACCTCGCGGTACTGGCACTCCTCGTCGTGGCGTTCGCCCCGTCCGTAAAAGGCGAGCAAGGCAAACCCGGTGGCCGCCATGTCGTGATTGGCGGCGCCGCCATTCTCGCTCAGGTCCCAGCGGCCGTCCTCGGCCTGGGTGCTGGCGAGATAGGCCAGCGCCTTGTCGACGGCGGTTTCAGTTTCGTCCGTACCTCCGAGCTTGCCCATTACCTTGACATCGCCGAGGGCTCCTTCTCGAAGCGAGTAGAGCATGCTCATCTGGCGCTCGATCATCTCATTCCATGGGGTCGTCTTGGAGGCGATGTTCGCCTGGTAGAGATCATGGTCTGTCTTGAGGCGTTCGATCTCGGCCCTGGTCAGGGTGATCTTCGTCTCATCGATTCGCTCGCGGGGTTTGTTCGATGAGAAGAACAGCTTGAAGTTGTCCGGCGAGATCGAGGGGCCCAGCTCGTCCCATTCGGTATTGACCCTGTTGGTGAGCGGAAGCGGCCAGGCGTATTCGACGCCATCCCACTTGGCGACCCAGATGTCATACCCGCCGCGGCCGCCGGGGCGGTTGCTGGAGAAATAGAGATATCTTCCGTCTCCGCTGAGGCTCGGCGAGGTCTCCTCGAAGTTAGAGTTGAGCGCCCGCATCGGCCGCGGGGAGGACCAACTGGTCCCGCCCCACCTTCTCAGGAACAGGTCATCGCTCTTGTCTTTGCCCTTCCGGGCGTAAATCATCCTGCTGCCGTCGGCTGAGATCGATGGCTCTGAGACGATGTCGTCCGGCAGCAATCCGGCTTTCACCTGTTCAGCCGGTTTCCAGAGTACGTAGCCTACCTTGACGTCCCTGGCTACCTTCTTGAGGCTGCTGGTGATGCCGCTATCTTTGTAGCTGTACCAGCGGTGCGGCTGGAGATAAGCCAGCGCCAGGATTCCGGCAGTTACCACGATGATCCCCGACAGCCAGGCATAGAGCCTGAACCTGCGTTTGCGGTTCAAACCCAGGATGGTCCTGGTTTCTTCGTCCTGCGCTTTGGGTTTGTCGGTTTTTTTAGTCATCACGGCAATCTTGCCCGGCTTATTTGAGAGTCCTGACCATGATGTGAGTTTCCTTCACACCTACGTACTTACAGATCGACAGGACATTGGCGAGGTAGAGGTGCTTGGCCTCCTTGTCGGCGAGAATCAACACCTTCACCTCGGGCTTCTTGGCGAC
>JAYGDV010000314.1:0-3301 GCA_046582735.1 Planctomycetota bacterium | reverse complement strand
GATGACATTCTGCACCAACCCGGGATTCGGCTCCTTCGATCCGGGAATCAGCAAGCTGTAGCTGTTACGGGAAAACTCTTCGCCACCGAAATACTCGAGGGCCCGCCGGGTGATCTCCATTGCATCGGCGTAGATCGAGTAGGCAGCGCCGACAATGGAGCCGGCGCTGGTTCCCACCAGGCAGTCAATCCGGATCCCCTCCCGTTCAAGGACCTGCAAAACACCGAGATGGGCAAGGCCTCGCACCCCACCACCTCCGAGCACCAGGCATACCTTGCAACGCCGCGCCATGATCTACCCTCGGGCTGCTTCCTCTCCCACCTTGTCACCGGAACGCAAATCGACGATTCGCTTTTCCTTCATCTGGGTTTCCATGCCCAGCAGGTCGAGAATCCGCTCAAGCGGCAGGATGTGAATGTCATTCATGCTCACCTCGGTCGCCTGGCGAAGCCTGTTTCCGATCGACTCGGAGATCTTGCCCTGATCTTTCCCCGCGCACTGCGTGGCGAGCGCCAGGTTCAGATGGATTTCATCGACACCGTAGGGGTCGTCGTCTTTTTTCCTGATCACCAGCTGCCACTCCTCGACGCGCTCATCGTTGTCGAGCTCTTCCTTGAACAGGTTGAGGTTCACCAGGGTGCCCTTGACCTTCGAGAGCTGGAAGTCCTTCATGTTGGATATACGCTCAAGATGGCTCGACATGCGCTGCACGGTGCGCCCGCAACCCGGGCACTTCTCCCAGGTCATGCCGCCGACGATGATATCGCCGGTGCGATAGCGCACGACGGTGCTGCCGCGCCCGTCAAGGCAGGTATAGACCAGCTCACCGGTCTCGCCCTCGCCCATCTGCTTGCCGGTGTCGGGGTCAACGATCTCGACGATCTCCATGTCCGGGTAGAGATGGAACCCCGCCTCGGCCTCGGCCTCGCACTCGACCCAGCACTTTCGGGACTCTGTAAAGCCCAGCACGCTTCGCACGGTGGGATCGGTGGAACCCAGGCCGCGCAGGAGCTCCTTGACCCGTTCGCGGTAGCCGGGAGTCACCGCATCGCCGCCGAGCGCCAGGCCCTTGATGTAGCCGAAATCCAGTCCCTGGGAGTGCGCTTCGCGCAGGAGATGGTAAACATAGCCGGGAATACCTACGAGGTAGGCCGGCTGCATCTTCTGGATGGCTGTAATGATCCCCTCGGTACCCATGACCTTTCCGCCGCCGGTATTGAGCGTGAAAATATTACCGCCGATACCGACGTAGAACACCTGCCAGAAGGCCAGGTGCGGAGCGTAGGGAAAGAGGCTGATGGCCTTGTCCTCGTTGCAGTCGATGTTGGCCACCTCGGCAATCCGCCGGCCGGTCTCCTTGAGGATGCTGAGGTCGTATTGCGACAGGGTAAAAGCCGTCGGCAGGGCGCTTCGCCCGGTGGTGAAGAACACCGATACCGGGCGGTACTCATGCGCCAGCGATTCCTGGACAGCAGCCGCTCCCCGGGTCATCTTCTTCCACAACAGCGGCAGCTTCTTGCCCAGCGACCAGTGCTCACGGATAAGATCCGCATTCGGCTGCAGGACGATGTTGCGCGGCTTGCGGGGATCTTCAGCGGTCGGAGCGATATCCGCCTTACAGGTCAGGGGAAGCTTTTCGAGATCGGAGAGACTTTTGAAGGAGCCCGCGTGGAGCCCGGATTCGTCAAAGAGTTTTTTATAATAGGGGCTGAACGGGAGAACCTGCTCCCGCAGGTAGCGCTTGAGAAGCCGCAGCTGGTTGCCGCGGTACTCCTCGGGGGAGCGCTTGTCCCAGAACTTGTCAGCCCGGAAACTCTTCGTCATTGTCTCTTAATGGTTACTTTCTTCTTTGTGGAGAAGCTCTCGATACCTGTTTTTAGTCTTTTTAGTCGAACTTTGCTGCCCCCATATAAATGGTTCCGGAAAAGATTCCGAAACAAAGACTTACGACTGCTATTAAGTATAACGCTCATCTGCGGCCGTGACAACCGCGCCCGGCGCAGGGAGACCTGAAGATTAGCACCAAAGGGTCTGCGGGGGGGCTTCGCGGCTCTTGACAAGCCGTCGTGCTGCCTGTAATTTCGCCCTTCCACTTGGAAAACACATGTGGGCGTTTAGCTCAGTTGGCTAGAGCACCAGCTCGACAAGCTGGGGGTCACTGGTTCAAGTCCAGTAACGCCCACCATTTTTTCTTCCCGGCTCGTTACAATCATCAGACGCCTTCCTGACTCCCAACCACCGTATTCGCCAGCCGCTTTGCGAGGTCGCCGTCGTGCCGAGAATGCTGCCCCTGAAACCAGACCCGGACACTCCGGATTCTGAAAAGAAGGTGTTCAAGGCTCTCGAGTCCAACCTCCCAGATAACTGGGTCTGCATCCACTCGCGGCGCTTTGTCCTGCCCGCCACAGCTGGCCGGTCGGTAATAGAAGGAGAGGTCGACTTCATCGTGCTCCATCCGGAGCGCGGCTACATCTGCCTGGAGGTCAAGGGTGGCCGGGTCGAACGAGATGAGAAGGCTGCCTGGTACTCTACCGACCGTCATGGAGAGAGGCACTCGATCAGGGACCCGGGCCGACAGGCCCAGAACGCCTGCAGGAGCATCAGCAGCTTCCTTCACGACCGGGTCCAGGGCACTCCACTGTTCTACTCATGGGGCGTCATCTTTCCCGACATTACCATCGAGGGCGAGCTTGGACCCGCTCTGCCACGGGACATCATCGCCGACCGTAACGACCTGGGAAATATCGCCCGGCAGCTCGAAAACCTTCTGGATTCCTACAATGCCCCGGTGGAAAAAATTCCCCGCAACATCAGGGAAGCCTTTGTCTCAGCACTGGCCCCTACCTTCAGCCTCGTTCCCCTGCTCAGAGACCGGATCGACGAAGAATCCGTTGAACTTGTCAGGCTGACAGAAGAGCAGAAAAACGCGCTCGACTACTGCCAGGAGAATCACCGCGTCGCTGTTGAAGGCGGAGCCGGCACCGGCAAGACCATCCTGGCCATGGAGAAGGCCAGGCGCCTGGCGTCAGAAGGTAAGAGCGTACGGTTTCTCTGCTTCAACAAACCCCTGGCTGATTCACTGAACGAAGAGGCCGAGGGATTTGTCGCCACGAACTTTCACGAGCTCTGCAAGGAGATGGCGATCGAAACAGGACTCGGATTTGTGGTCCCCCGGGAACAGGTCCAGAAGTTCTGGGATGAAGATGCCCCCGAGCTCCTGATGAAGGCGATGGAGCTCGCCCCGCAGAAACGCTACGACGCGGTCATCATCGATGAGGGGCAGGACTTCAAGGAGCACTGG
>JAYGDV010000268.1:0-5406 GCA_046582735.1 Planctomycetota bacterium | reverse complement strand
TCGATTAGCTTGCTGGCAGTAGGTACCCGGATGCCGAAATGGGTGAGCGACGGCTATAGCGAATACAGCAAACGTATGCCGCCGCATCTGCGGCTTCGACTGAAAGAAATTGCCCCGGTAAAAAGCGCCCCTGCCATCAACAGCATGAAACGCTTCAATTCTGACTGAATCACGTGCAACTCCTTACCCCATTGGATATTGAAGATTCCCCCTGCCAAAGAGAACCCCCTGTTTTCTTACGGTATAGACAAGCAACAGTTTACATGCCCGAAGTACTGTAAAACACCAATAATTCACCCTGGGTGCCTATAAAACCGACATTATTCATCCGCTAAATATCTGCCTGGATTACCTCAAAGAGACCTTTCCTTATCTGTGAAGTCCTCCATTTTGACCTAAAATAACCCTGTTGCTTGCACTCAAAGCACAACAGGGGCAGGATATTGCTGTCGGGATGGTTATCCCCCCCGCAGAAACTTTAATTTTGACCTTCAACCCGCATCTCCTGGAATCACCCGGATTATATTTTTCGCATGAATAAGCAAACCATCAGCCTGGCTCTCGCTGTGACTGCGATCGTTTTCACCATTGGAAGCCTCGTTTTGAGACTCGGCACCCCAACCGGAACGGAAACCGGTCCGGATTTGAGTTTCAAACTCGAGCAGATGGAAGAACAGCTTGAAGAGTTGAGAACCCAGCTCGGTACCCGGGAAAAAGAAGAAAGAACAACGCTGGCTCCCGAAAATCCCCGGGCCCCCCAGGAAACAGGAGAACTCTCAAGCCCTGAGGATGAAGAGGAAACCAGCCAGGAGGCAGCCGGGGAAAACCAGGAAGATCTTGCAACGAGGGTCAGTGCACTGCGAACCCGGATCGAAGCATTGGAATCCGACCCCATCGATCGCGGTTTCCGTTATCTTGATTCCGACAGTGCCCGGTTAAGAGCCGAAGGTGTCAAAGCGCTGGAGGAATTGGCCAGATCGGACCCTGAAGCGCTTGCGGCCATCAGAGACATGATGAACGACCCCAGCGAGGATGTTCGCTGGTGGAGTGTCGACACCCTTGCCGACATCGGCAACAAGGAGTCGATTCCCTTCCTGATGAATATGCTCGGTGATCCATCGGCAAAGGTTCAGCAAGAAGTCATCAACAGCCTTGGGCGCCTGGGGGCCAAGGATGCAGGCCCCCAGATTGCCGCCTTCCTCGACTCCGACAACCCGGAAACAAGAGCCAAGGCAGCAGATGCCATCGGCAAGATGAAATACGCCGGGGCCAGCGATGCTCTCCTGGCAAGCCTCGGAGACCAGAATGGCCGAGTCCGTTCTGAAGCGATCTGGTCTCTTGCGGAAACCGGCGCGAAAGACGCCGTGCCGGCCTTACGGAAAATCTACAACGAAAACCCGGGCGATCAACGCTACAGCCTTGTGCGCTGCCTGCGAACCCTGGGAGATAACGAGCCCTTTAATGCTGAGTTCAAGCGACTCTCCAGCCAGGCCCTCGAATCCGAGGACCACAACCAGCGTACGGAGGCGATCCGGAACCTGACCTATTTTGCCAAGAGCGAGGCCAAGAGCGTCTTTCAACAGCTCCAGAAGGATCCTAACAAGCGGGTGCGGGATCATGCCAACTGGGCTCTTCGAGAGAGCTACAGGCGCCGCTGAGAGCTGCCTCAGCGCTCCGATTTCCGCCTGGTTCCGGACCCTTCAACAAGGGTAATGACCGGTTTCCTTGCAGGCTTCTCAAACACCTCGGTCGCACCGCCCGGCCAGGCAACCTCGATCGCCTCGATTTCGGGCCAACCGTGAAGTCCGAAGCGTGCGGATAGTTCACATTGAGATGCCCAGCTCATCCCACTCTGGATCGATCGTTCCTGGCGTCTCTCTCCACCCAGGACAGTCACCCTGGCCCCGACAGCAGCCCGGTTGACCTTCACCCCTCTCAACCTGACCTCCAGCCAATTGGCCGAGCAGCGGTTCTCAAGAACCGTAGGCTTGTCATCGATATTGCTGACAACAATATCAGGATCCCCATCCCCATCGAGGTCCCCATACGCAGCTCCACGGGATGAATGCAGAGCCTCCCTGCCTCCAGGAAGAAAATGAGAGCCATCGGTAAAAACTCCCTTTCCCCCATTGAGGAAGAGATGGTTTTTCTGCCTGTACCCGACCGTCGAGCGCAGGCTGTCAACCTGGGGGGCAACATGCCCATTGGCCACAAAAAGGTCCAGGTCTCCATCTCCCTCGGCGTCAAAGAAAAACGTTCCCCAGCCGAGGTAACGATAGCTCGCGCTACCGAGGCCGGCCGCAAAGGTCCTCTCATCAAAGAGCCCATCGGTTCCAGGCTGGTAGAGGGTGTTGGTGTCATCCTCAAAATGAGTCATGAAAACGGAATCGCGCCCCTGTGCGGCAAGATCCCCTGAGGCAATGCCCATACCTGCCTGTGCTACTCCATAGTCGTTATAGGCGAGCCCGAGGAAAAGTGCCGCCTCATCAAAACCGCCCTGCGGGTTGTTCAGAAAGCAGAAATTTTCCCGTGTATCGTTGGCAACGATGATGTCCGGGCGGCCGTCCCTGCCGATGTCGACTACCAGGGTTCCAAGACCATAGCTTGCAGGCGCCTTATGCAGCCCCCATGCCCGGCTGACATCACGGAACCGCCCTCCGCCCTCGTTCTTCAGCAGGACATCGGCCTCCGGCTCCATCCCCCCGGGTCCGCAGAAAATGGACAACCCCTTGTACTCACAGTTGCGGCCGGCCGCCGAATCATCGATGCGGAGGTAATTGGCCACGTAGAGATCGACCAGTCCATCTGAGTCGAAATCTGCGAAGCTCGCGCTGGTACTCCATGCCGGAACCTCCGTTCCCGACTGTTCAACACGTTTGAAGCGGCCACCGCCTGTATTGCGGTAAAGAACATTGGGGCCACGATTGGTAACGTAGAGATCCAGCAGGCCATCGTTGTCAATGTCAGCAACCGCCGCCCCGCTGCCCCAGCCCGGATCTCCCGTCCCCGACCTGGCGGTGATATTGCTGAAACTCCAGTCCCCGTCGTTTCGATACAGAGCGTTGACCACCCCGGGCCCGGGTTCTTTCCCTCCGGAGGCATTGACAAAGTAGATGTCGAGGTCCCCATCCTGGTCACAATCAAAAAGGGCTACCCCGCTGCCATTGACCTCGTAGATCCTGGATTTCTCCCTGGAGCCGCAGCTATGGATAAAATCGATTCCAGTCCGCTGGGTAACGTCAAGGAATTGGGGATCCCCGGCAGCTACCTGCCGACTGGATCCTGCAAAAAAGAAGCAGCAGAAAAAGAACCGAAGCAGGCGAGAGTGGATGATGAAGGATCTGGCAGGCAGCACTTGTAGCCTTGGTGGTTGATGGTGGAAAATACCGGGCAGTGAATTATTCCCCAATGCGGCCATGAGGACAATAAGAGTGCTCACATTACTGAAGCTGGCCTGCCTCTGGCTGGCCGGCCTTCACCCCGGAGCTGTTGATACGGAGCTGGAAGCAGCCCTGGTTGCAGCTCGTTTCGACAGGGCCCTTCTCCGGATCCAAAACCTCCTTGCAGATACGAAAAACTCGCCGGAGCAACACGATTCGCTGGTGGAATTACGAGCAAGATGCCTTTTTGAGCTGGAGGATTATCCCGCCTGCGAAAAGGTCCTGCAGAGCCTGCTTGACTCGATTTCAGTGGCTGGCCCGCGAAAAGCCGCTCTCCTCGCCCAGCTCGCCAGGCTTCGCTCCTGGCAGCAGGCTCACACCCTGGCCGCCGCGACAATTCAACGCGCGCTGCAAATCGATGACTCTGCACAAATTCTGCAGGTGGCCGTTTCCATCGCCTTGCGAGCGCGCGACCACGCCGCAGCCCTCCCCCACATACAGGCCCTGCTCAAAAAGAACCCTGGTGATGCCCGGACGAATTACCAACTCGGTCTCGTACAGCTTCGGCAGGGTAAATACGAGCTTGCAATCCCTGCCCTTCGGCGAGGACTTGAGATCGAACAGCTCAGGGCGGATGCCGGCTTTGAGCTGGCGGTCGCCTTACGGAAATCAGGTGCCCCACGACAGGCCCTCGCCCTGTTGATCGAAACACTGGAAGATGACCCTGCCAGGGAGAGAGCCTGTTACCAGGCATCCCGTTGCCTGCTGGAGATCGGCGGACAACGCCAGGTACGAGTCTCGGCATGGCTGCTGGGCTACTTCAAGGCTCTCAAGAACGCCAGGGGGCCTTCATCGAGAGACCATCACCTGGCTGCAGCCGGCAGGGCTTCGGAAGCATGGCTCGCAAGGAGCGCGGTCGAGGAGACCCTCGGCAATTTCTCCGGTGCCCTGGAACACCTGCAGAGGGCAGCCAGCCTCTCTCCAGGCTCCCCCGGGGCCATCCTCCATCTGGCAGGATTCTGGATTCGGAGGGGGCTCCTGGCCCAGGCACGCAAAGAGCTCGCCGGCCTGGAGACTCCGCCCCCTGCTCTGCTGAAAAAGATTACAGGGGATACGCTGGCACTCCTGGAAATGAAAAATGGGAAATTCAAAGGTTCGCTGCTGAAGCTTGCAACCTGCCAGTGGGCTGACAGCGAAAAGCTGATCCGGGAAGCGCTCGAGAATTCCGGCGATTCCAATGCGGAGCGATCCCTCGATCTTGCCAGGCTTCTGCTTGCGCGGAATCCTTCCTCCGCGGCAGCCCTGCGATTCCTGCTCGAGAAAACCAGCGAACCCGATCTCGTTATCCCACATCTTCATTACCTTGGACGGCTCAGCAGAATAGAGCCCGGCGACACCGCGTTGCGCGAAGAACTCGCCACCCTTCGTAAACTTCTGCTTGGAACCTGAGCCCCACCGCAGGCATTATGGTGGATTCTCTCTGGAACCCTTAATATCAGGAGCTGACCGGTGAATATAATCCTGCCCGTCCTCAACCAGGCAGCAGCCGGAAATACCCAGTTGATCTGGGACCAGGCAATAGGACTAGCTGTCCTTCTTGGCATGGCGGTGCTGTCCTATTTCCTCATGCGGGCCATCATCCTCCCGCTGATCCGCAGCTGGGTATCAAAGAGCCGTAACCAGATCGATGACATGCTGCTCGATGCCCAGCTCCTGCACAGGGTCTGCCTCCTTGCTCCCTTCGTGATGATCTATGTACTGGTTTCCGGCACAGCCTACCTGCCCGAGAGCCTCGCAGCCTACCTGCCCGAGGTCTTCAGAAGCGATGACCTCAGCAGCACCTGGTGGGCGCCGCTGGAAATGATCAACGAGGCGATTATCGTCCTGCTCATCACCCTGGCGATCAGCGCTGCGATCAACGCCTTCAACTCCGTCTACCAGACTTTCGATATTTCCCGCCAGCGGCCGCTGAAGGGTTATCTCCAGATCCTCAAGATCCTGGTATTCGCCTTCGGCGCGGTCATCA
>JAYGDV010000187.1:0-2029 GCA_046582735.1 Planctomycetota bacterium | reverse complement strand
GTGCATCTTTACTGTTGCGGCCGGCTTCGACATAGGATGCCTCCTGTTGGGAGACAAAGGCGACCGCCGCGCTGCGTTCTGTTTGCGCTGGTTTGCGGCTGAGGGCCGTATGGTAGCCCTGGTTAACGGCAGCGGGGATCCCACCCGTTTCGGATGCCGCCTGGAGCTTTTCCGTGAATTTCGTCGCAGCCCGGCGAATGTGCGGGCTGTTCATGAAGAGGAGGGCCTGGGGCGCGATGATGGTGTTCGGACGGCTTCCCTGGCTGACCAGGGGTTCGGGGGAGTCGAACAGCTGCATGCTGGGGATGACCCTGCTGCGCTTGATCATGAAGTAGATGCTGCGCCGCGTCATTGCTTCGTTCAGAGTCCCCTTGCCGAACATGGTCTCATCGAGAAGACCGCTGACCTTCAGGACGCTGTCACGGATAATCTCAGCTTCGAGTCTTGCCGGAGATCTTCTCCAGAGCAGGCGGTTGGTGGGGTCTTTCGCTGCACGTTCGCTGTCGTAGGCCGCGCTCTGGCGGTAGACGCTGCTGAGGAGGATGAGTTTATGGACAGGCTTGAGCCGCCACCCGCCCCGGATCAATTCTCCTGCGAGCCAGTCGAGCAATTCCGGATGGGTCGGCTTCGCGCCCTGGGCGCCGAAATCGTTGGGAGTGGAGACCAGTCCCCGGCCGAGGTGATGCTGTCAGAGGCGGTTTACGATGACACGTGCCAGGAGTTTCCCGGCGCCGTTTTCGGTATCCGTGATCCAGTTTGAGAGGGATCTTCTGCGGTAGGAGGTTCGCCACCCCTTCGGAGGAGCCTCCTGCCAGTTCTTCTCGGTTTTTCCCTTGTTGATGAGGACTGTCAGAAAGCCTTGGCTGGCAACGCCATGCTTTTGCGCCGGGTCGCCGCGGCTGAGGAAGTACGTCTCCTTGTAGAAATGCGGAAAGCCGCGTCCATCGGCATGGTGCTTCGTTGGCCGGAAACCCTCACTGGTAACCTGGACCTTGACGTTTTTCGCGCTTTTCGGCTGGTTCCCGTTTTGTTGTTCGACAGCCCTGTTCAGCGCCTGCCACTGGTCATCTTTTGCGGCAAACCAGTTAAAGAGGGTCTTTCTTTCTGCGGCAGGGAGGCTTCCAGGCTTGCCGCTCTTGAGCAGGGCGAAACCGCGAGAAAGTGGCTCCGGGACTCCTCCCCCAACGGCTACCGGGGCGTCGACGGTGGTGATCGACAGGCGAGGCCTCCCGATGTTGTGCCGCGTGTTGGCGCCGCATTGTATGGAGACCTCGATATAGGTTCCGCCGTCGTAGCCGACAGGTTTTTCAAAGCTGAAGACGGCAGCCTGGTCGCGGCCGATTCCGCCACGATCAACAGCCCAGCCGGTTTTGTTCCGGTCTTTGTCGAGCGCGGCTTTAACCGACAGGCTGCCGGTGTTCTGCTGGTGGGTGGCGCGAGCCGTGGAGATCCTGACGGGGACCAGTTTCGCTTTCGGATCTTTCAGTGGTCGTATGGAGACCTTCAGGTCGGTCAGCCCGAAGTTGCCGTTGCTGGCCCGCCCCGGCCCCTTTCGCGGCAGCGAGGAGTGGGTGAGCGCCTCTATTCGGAGAGCCCTGATTTTCATGGAGGAGGAGTTTGCGCCCAGGGTGTAGAGGTCTTCCGGGCTCGGGTTTTTCCCGCTGGCGAGTACAGAGCCGTCAGGAAGCTTCTTCAGGGTGGAGCCGTGTTTCGACTCGATCTTAGAGAGATCGAGGACCTCCCAGGGGGCTTTCGGGGGAGCGTCCGCGGCGCCTTTGTGCAGCCATTGCTCAAAGTTCTTCTTCAGTTTTCCTTCAGCGTAGGCATCGCGCGCCTTGAGGGCTTTCTCTTTGGTGGTTTCCCATGCGGCGAGGGCCTTGCGGTACTCTCCATTGTCGACCGGGATGTTGATTTCGCTGCGGATCGTGGTGCCGAAGGTTGAGAGCAGGCGGTAATAGTCTTTCGTTGGTATCGGGTCGAACTTGTGGTCGTGGCACCTCGAACACGCCAGGGTCAGTCCCAGGAACGT
>JAYGDV010000176.1:0-2015 GCA_046582735.1 Planctomycetota bacterium | reverse complement strand
GATCACCTCGATAATCCAGGCTCCCCTGGCAATGGGATGAGTTCGGCGGGGACCGGAAGTCATACTGAGCATCGCGGCACTGGTAATCACCCCTCCATAACGTGGATCCTTCGCCGCCACGCGCTGGAAACTTCTCGAACGCAGCTTGTTGCGGATCTCATCATCGAAGCGCCGCTGCGCATCCTGCTGCGGCTTGCCCAGGTCATGGTCCCCGGGAACCTTCTTCAGGGCGACCTCTTTTTGCTGGATTGTCCGGCTCAGCGCGTCCCTCTTTTTTTTCTGTTCTCCAGTCAGCGCCTTCTCCAGGTCCTTGTCGGAAATATAGAGATTGGTGCCGGTGCTCGAGGCAGCGACCTCCTCCGCGGTCAGGGCGCGGTCATAGAAACGCGCCTTGTCGATGCTGAGGGAGAGGTACTTGTTGCCGCCGGCGGGAAGATGGCGCAGGCCAAAGATGATCGAGCTCTTGTTCTTCGGAAAGGTCGACCGCCCCTTGCGGAAAGGCTTGCCGTAGGGCTTGCCGTTGCGGTAGAGCAAGGTGTCGCCATCGGCCCGGTAGACCATGGCAAGGTGCAGCAACTGGTTGGGTTTTTCCTCCGGGGTGGAGCCGGGGAAGTCCAGGGTGCGATTGAAGCGCTCACTGCCGGAGATCCAGTGCCGGGGCTTCCTCTCGCCAAGAACGATGGTGTCAAAGAAGTCACCAGGCCCCTGGGTCCCCATCACTCCGCCACCTCTCTGGTTCACATCAGGAATCTTGAACCATACCTCGAGGGTCTTCGCCTTCAAATCGATGGGCAGGTTCGTGCTCTGCAGGTAGGACTTGTTGAGGACGACCATGCCGTCCTTATGCTGGATCTTACCGTGGGCCTTCAGGTGGAGTGAATTGAGGGAGCACTTCAGATCGCCGTTAAACTCCCAGGCCGCGTAGGGCTTCAGGTCGACCGGTTTGCGGGAATCGGTGCCTTTTTTCCGCTCAGCAAGAAGTCTTCCTCGCACCGGCTTGATCAACGCGTCGAGGTCTCCACGGGCTGTCTTGATGGCCGCAGCCAGGGTTTTGCGCTGCTTTCCCCAGGCACGGTTCTGTTCGGCTCGCTGGCGGTTATCGATTTTAGGGGCCTTCAGGTCGGAGGTGTACCAGGTCCTGAGAAAATCACTCTGGTAGCTGAATTCCGGGGCGATCAGATCAATAATCGGCCGGTTTTCAACGAATACCGCGTCAAAGAGCAACAGCGGCTCGAGCACCATCTGCAGGCTCGCCGGGTTATTCTTATCGAGGGTAAAGAGACGATGCTTCTTCGGATCCGGCGTCACCGCCAGGAGGTTCTCCAGCTGCATCCACTGCGCGGGGAAGGTATCGAGGAACCTTTCGACCTTCGGATCGGCAAGCATCCTGTCCATGGTCTTCCGCAGGGTTGCGGGCTTTGCCAGCTCGCCGCTTTCGGCCAGGTGTAGAAGCTCCAGGTCCGGACTGCTTCCCCAGAGGAAAAAGGACAGGTTCGAGGCGAGCTCGAGCTGCCCGCCCTTGCCCTTTTCAGAGCTGTAACGGTAGAGAAACAAGGGCGAAGAGAGCGCTGCGGATGCGACCTTCTTCATCGCGGCTGTAAACGAGGCCCCCTGCTTGATTTTTGAAAGGCCGTAGTTCGTGTATCTCGCGAGGGTATCCCGGTCAGGAGTTCCACGAAAGGCGCCCTTGAGAAAGGGCTCCAGCCGCCTGTTGACCTCCACCTCCAGGTCGGCACCGGCAGGAGGCTCCTTGAAGAGCTCGTCCCATGCCCCGACATTCTCCCGGGTAAAGTCGGGGCTCTCGAGAATTGAAACACTGAGCCTCAGGAAAGCATCCAGGAGCAGCGGAGAAAGCGTCAGCTGGTTGGCCTGGTTGTCAAAGCCATGTGCTGCGCGAAGATCTTTCGGAAAGGAAGCGACCTCTCTGAAGCCACCCTTTTCGACAAGCGACAGGCAGGCCACCTCCACCTTTTCGGGCATCTTGACCACCTTGGGGTCAGATCGGAAGAGCGTCG
>JAYGDV010000111.1:0-1763 GCA_046582735.1 Planctomycetota bacterium | reverse complement strand
CCACTTCGGGAGAGGAAGCCACCCTGCGGGCGAAGGGGCGGCATGATCCCTGCGTCCTGCCAAGGGCCGTTCCCATCGTTGAGGCCATGGCTGCGCTGGTCCTTGTTGATCACTGGTTTATCCACAGGGCTCGCAGGTTGCCGTGAGCTTCCAGCTGCCACCGCTCTACCTCATCTCAGATGCGGAGAGGGTTGGTGAAGACCGGACGCTCGAGACCATCCGGGAGGCCTGCAGGGGGGGGCTGAGCCTGGTTCAGCTTCGTGAGCCATCCTGGAATACAGAACGGCTCGAATCGCTGGCACGCAGGTTGCTTGAGAAGGTGAAGCAGGAACCCGCACTGGTGGTGAATTGCCGCCCGGGAAAAGATTTCTCCTCACGCCTGGAACTGGTTGAACGTCTCGGAGCGGGGGGGGTTCACGTGGGCGGGGGAGAAACCGGCTGTGTGGAGGAGGTCCGGAAAATACTGGGGGTCGGGGCGGTGATTGGTTACTCGGCTCATTCAGCCGGCGAAGCAGAGCAGGCGTTCGCCTGCGGTGCGAACTATGTCAGTCTCTCGCCTGTTTTTACGCCCCTGTCGAAGCAGGGTGAATTTGAGCCATTGGGACTGGATCAATTGTCTGCAGCCTGTTCTTTTCTCGATGGTCCGGTTTATGCCCTTGGCGGCATTACCGTTGATGCTGCTGCGTCCATCCGCTTGTGCGGGGCGGCGGGAGTCGCTGTCGTCAGCGCACTTTTTGAAGCCGGGGACCCGCTTCGGGCGGCCGGGGAACTCGCGGCTCCCTGGGAAGGAGGGAGTCCAGCCTCCAACCACGGGGATGGAAACCAGGGAGGGGCGGATGAAGAGGAGGTCGGAACTTGACCCGGAGAACAGGCTGTGGAAACATGTTCGCTAATCGGTCCTGAATAGTCGGTTTGTTTCCATTCATGTTTTTCCAGGGTTGAGCGTTTCCGTCATGAAAAAAGGGACTTACTACATCCTCTCTATCTCGAGTTTTATTCTCTGCCTGGTCCAATGGAGTCCCTGGGCTCCCTGGCCGGTAAAGGAGGAGGCTCCTGTTGTCCAGGAAACAGCCGCTGCAGAATCGCCCGCCGGCGAGGCTTCCGACGCTCAGGCAAAGTCGGATACTCCAGAAGCTCCCGCCACCGGCGAGGCTGCAGAAAAAACCCCTGCAGGTAAGGAAGAGAAAAAAAAGGCGCAGTGGAAACCGGTCCTGGTCTATCTCGGACTGGGTGTCCACTGGTTTGGGATTGAACAGTATTTCTGGACCTCGATCCTCGCAAGCTGTGCCATCACCTTCCTGGCGGCGGCAGTGTTCCTGGGTGAGGACGATGACGATGACGATGACGATGACGATGATGAGGACTTCTGAGCCTGGTTGAGAGGTTCAGCTCAGATGGTTCGCGCCTGGCGAACGGCGGCCTCCCAGCGCGCCTGGTACCCGGCGGCATCCGCCTCTTCCATGGTGGGACTGAAGCGCCTTTCCTCACGCCAGGTTTCACGGATCTGGTCCGTCGACTTGAAAATATCCATGGTGAGACCCGCCTGCAGGGCAGCCCCGAGGGCGGTTGTCGAGGTGATGGAAGGCCTGGAGACCTCGCAGCGCAGAAGATCCGCCTGGAACTGCATCAACAGGTTGTTGTTGGAGGCACCTCCGTCGACCTTGAGCTTGAGCAGATCATTGCCTGCGCCTGTGTCCTGCTGCTGAAGGTCTGTCCGCATGGCTGAGAGGATGTCGCTGATCTGGAAGGCGATACCCTCGAGT
>JAYGDV010000089.1:0-5083 GCA_046582735.1 Planctomycetota bacterium | reverse complement strand
CCCTGGCGGTCGATCATCACGTCAACCTGCTCTTCTGGAAACTGTTTCCAGACACGTTTCAGAAGGCTGCCGACTGCCTTGAAGTTGACCTTCGCCTTATTATCGAGCTGCGAAATTCCTTTGTTGAATTCCGCTACCTCTACGGGGATCGCAGCCAGCCCGAGGAATTCGACCCCGGCTTCCTCCATCCTCGCCAGGAGCTGCTTTCCGCGCTTGTCGATGAGTCCGCTGAAACTGTCGACAGGCAGCTTCAGGTTCTGGTCGCGGTACCAGGGGTAATCATCGAGGTAGGAGTCGGGCGAAGCCTTACCCCGGCGAGCCACCTGGTTGAGGAGCGCGCGGAGATCGCGCGGTGTTTTGCCGTGTTTTGCAGCAAGGAAGGGCAGCAATCCTTCTTCCAGGCTCTGCAGGCCCTTCTTGCGCTTGTAGATCTTCTTCGAGTCATTGACCGCGATACAGCCTTCGAGGGGCTTACGGACCACCAGCGGCGACAGCGCCTCCCAGAGGCTGGCGCCTGTTCCATCGGGAACTCTGAACACGCTCACTGAAACAACGAGCGGTCCCAGCATGGGGCCGTAGCCCGCTTCATCGATGCCGGCAATAATCATGAACAGAAGGTATGGAGGGAAAAAGTCCAAGGCAAGCACATTGTGCAGGGAGGACCGTGGACCGGTGCTGCGGCAGCAGGGCATAATGTGGCGGGAAAGCGGGAGCTTCCGCATTATAATCAGGAGCCGTTGTCCGCACTGGGATGTGCAGGCGAGGTGATCCCGCAGCTTGGAAAAAGGCCGGTAGAGATGCTTAGTAGATCCGTTTTTAAATGTTCAGGCTCCTGCGCCCTGGTTTTTCTGCTTGGGTTTACGGGTCTTTTTTCACAGGACGAAAAGCTCCCCGGGAAAGAGTCGGTGGATCCAGGCGCTGGGTCCTCCACCCAGCTGTTGCGGCAGGGAGATTACGAAGGAGCCAGGGAAGGCTTTGCCGCCCGGCTGAAGGCCGACCCGGCTGACAACTCAGCGGCGCTCGGCCTTGCCCGGGCCTGGGCGGCCACCGGTGGCTACGAAAAAGCGCTGGCGGTTCTCAAGGGTGCTGGAAAGTGGGAGTCCTCGACGGCGCTGCAGGCAGAGGCCGGCAGGATTCGCCTGCAGACCGGCAAGCTTGAGGAGGCGGAGGTACTGTTCAGAAAAGCTGTCGAGCTTGATGGTGAAAACGTCACTGCGCTGAACCGGCTGGGAGAGGTGCTTGCCCAGCGGGGCAAAAAAGAAGAGGCGGAGAAGACCTGGGACAGTGTGATCGATGTTTACCGGGGGCTCAGCTCCAAAGAGGCTGAAGAGGTGTCGGCCGATGAGTTTGTGGAAATGGGGCTTTCCCTGATCCATCTCAACCGTTTCAAGGATGCCGACAAGGTCATGTTTCCACAGGCGGAGGACCAGGATCCCAAGTGTCAGTCGCTGCTGCTGGAATGGGGAAGGATCTACCAGGCCAAGTTCAATTACCCCGATGCCCGTGGAACTTTCAGGGAAGCGCTCGAGGAAAATCCTTCCTTCGCAGATGCCATGGTTGCCCTGGCGGAGAACTATCTCGAAGACTTCCAGGTAGGCACCGGGCGCTACGACCTGGCTGAGAAGCAGTTGAAGAAGGCGCTTGCGGTCAATCCCGAACATGCGGGGGCTCACACCGCTTTTGGCAGTCTCTGGCTGACCGATGGCAATGTGTCCCTGGCCCGCAAGAGCTTCCAGAAGAGCTTGGCGGTCAACCCCGCCAATCTCAGGAACAGGGGATTGCTGGCGGCCTGCGCCTATCTCAATAACGACGAGGAATCTTTCAGGAGACAGGAGGCGGCGGCCCTGGAGGTGAACAGTGAGGGCGCGGAGTTTTACCACACGATCTCCCAGGCGATCGAGAAACGGTTCCGCTACAGGGACGCCGCCCGGATGAGCGAGAAGGCGCTGGCTGTGAACCCGGACTACTGGCCGGCCTTTCATACCCTCGGGATCAACCTGCTGCGCATGGGGGGGCAGGAGGAGAAGGCTCGCTTCTATCTCCAGAAGTCGCGCGACAAGGATCCGTTCAACCCCTATGTACTGAATACGCGCAAGCTTCTGCGTCATATGGATAAGGGGCATCGCGAGCTGAAGACAGAGAATTTTGTTCTCAAGTTTCCCAAGGCTGATTACGAGATCCTGAAAACCTATCTCGTTCCCCTGCTCGAGGAAGCTTATGAGAAGCTGCAGAAGCACTACCGTGTCGAGCTCGAGCCCCCGGTCTACATCGAGGTATTCTCCGACCATAAATGGTTTTCGGCCAAGATTGTCGGACTCGGAGGCTTTCCCGCCACCGGAGCCTGCTTTGGTAAGGTCGTGGCCCTGACGACCCCCAAGGCGCTGTCGCCGCAGAACTGGGGAGTGGTCGCCTGGCATGAATTCGCCCACGTGATCACCCTGTATTCAACGCATCACCGGGTACCGAGATGGCTGACCGAGGGGTTGAGCGTGTTCGAAGAGGGACGGGACCACCCGCTCTGGGAGCGTCGCTTCGAGGTGGAGCTCGGTAGTGCCTATGCCTCCGGGCGGCTCTTGACCCTCGCTGAGCTGGACTTCGGTTTCTCAAAGCCCAAGTATCCCATGCAGGTCCTGATGTCCTACTACCAGGGGTGCATGGTGGTTCGCTATATCACCGAGCGCTGGGGATTCGAGAAAATCCTCGATGTGCTCAAAGGGTACAAGGAGAACAAGTCGACCCGGAAAATTTTCAAGGAGGTGTTTGACCTTGGGCTCGATGAGTTCGACAAGGGATTTTTCAAGTACCTGGATGAATGGGTAAAGTCCAACGGGCTTGTCCCGCTGGTGGTGGATGAGAAGGTGGCCCTCGGGCTCGAGATCGATCTCGAAGAGAACCCCGGGGACATCAAGAAGCTTCTCAGGCTGGCCTGGGCCTATTATTGCGGCGGAGTCGAGGTCGATGTACCGCTTACCATCGCCAAGGTCCTGAAGCTTGATCCCGGTAATGCGGATGCCTATGCGATCCTCGGTCTGCAGAAGCGGCGTGCAGGGAAAACCACCGCAGCCGAAAAGGACCTCCTCAAGGCACTGGAGGCAAAGACGCGTTTTGGCTTCAGGGTCAATGAGGCGCTGGGAAAAATCGCCATGAAAAACGGTGAGAAGGAAAAAGCCATCGAGTTCCTGGAGAGGGCGCGGGCCATTTCACCGCGGGCCGGGGCCCGGCAGGGACGAGCCAACCTCTACTCTCTCCTGGCGGCTTACTACAGGGAAAGCGGAGATGAGGAGAAGATGATTGAGCGCCTCGAACAGTGGCGCCAGGTTTCTCCTGAGGATCTTCGCTCCCGGCTGGAGCTCGGGAAAACCTACCTGGCCGCCGGCGGCAAAGAGTCGATGGCAAAGGCCGTGAAGGTTCTCAACGAGGTGATCTTCATCAATCCCTTCGACCTGAAGCTGCACAAGGAGCTGGCGCGCGCTGCGACCCAATGCGGCGCTAACGAGACCATTATTCGCGAGTATAAGCTTCTGCTGGGCTATCCGGAGACCAATCCCAGGACCGCTTACCTCGCTCTTGCGAAGGCTTATCTCGCCACAGGCAATAAAAAGGAAGCCGAGAGCTTTGCCCGCAAGGTACTTGCGATTGACAGCGGCAACAGTGCGGCAAAAGAGATCCTGAAACAGGCAACTTCCTGAGTTTCCGGGGGGAGTCAGCAGGGGGTTTTTCAGAACTCTCCTTCCAGGGCAAAGGGGAGCCGAGTGTGGGCAGTAAAGAGAGCATCTTTACAAATTTACACAAGGTGTATTTATCTGATACAGAAATACACTCGCGCAGGACCGGGTATTAATTCTTAAACCCCTTTAAAATAAGAACTTATATTTATCATCCTTGCTGGTACAAGGCTTGCTATCTATTTAGTATCCGGAGAAAGGTACGTTTTGATGGTTTTCGGAACATAGACAGATGGTTTGTGGCACGGAAGTCCTCCGGAATGCCTGCTAAAATGCAGGGTTAGAGAACCAGCGAAGCCTGGAAGAAGCTTGCAGGCAGGTGGGTTACCCCGGGTGGGTGTAATGAAATTTTCGATAGATTGATCAGAAGGTTATGTGGGCGCTACCCGGGAGGGTCGCCCCATGTGAGAGTGAGATAAGATGAATACCAGTGTCAAAATTGCTGCTCTTGTCAGCGTTCTTATTTTCGGAGCTATCATCGGGGTGGGGATCTTTTTCTCTGATACCGCCTCCAATCCGGATGATTCCAGTGGTGGGATCAGTTACACCGAGGACGAAGAAAAACCAGCGAGTACCGATTCGGGCGCTGGAACAGCCGGGTTCCGCAAGGTTCAGCCCGGGGAAAAGATTGAACGGGGGAGCGTCCTTGTCAGTGCAGAGGTGCGGGATAAGTCCCGTGACAGGATTCTGCGCAATGCCCGGGTGCGCGTATTTAAAAGAAGTGAGACTGAGCGCATCGGTTCGGAGATCGATATCCGAGGCCAGGCCGGATTTAAAAGCGGGCCGGGGAGTGTCACGTTTTCCCTTGAACCCGGACCCTACGAGGTAATGGCCCAGTGCGCCGGTTATACCGGTGAGGCCATGCAGATCGTGCTGGTGAAAGACCAGGAGCAGCAGAGCCTGGTCTTCAAGCTCGACCGGGGAACTTCGATCAGCGGAATCGTGGTTGACCGGGGAGGTAAACCCATCGGCGGGGCGCGCGTTTTCGCTTTCAAAGAGCTCGCTTCACCAGATGAAGATCTTGAAGGACTTCTGCGGCGTATGGTTGACCTCGAGAAGTTGAACGAAGAGGTCCATTCCGAGACAGTCACAGGCTCCGATGGAAAGTTCCAATTGGATGGATTGGAAACCTTCTGGTATTCCATCCGCGCGGTTGCCGCGACTTTCTCCCCCGGGAACAGAGGCGAGGTCAGGGCTCCGGAGAAGAACCTGAGGCTCGTTCTTGACAAGGGAGGCGTGTTAGAGGGTGTCGTCCAGGATGAGGATGGGCGTCCGATTGCGGGGGCCAATATCATGGCCTATGTCGAGCCTGAAGATGTGGGACTGTTCGAGGTCATCATGGTCAAGAACAGGCCACC
>JAYGDV010000498.1:0-9052 GCA_046582735.1 Planctomycetota bacterium | reverse complement strand
CTTTACGGTCAGCCGCGAATCGACCCAGTGCTCACCCTGGCGGTAGAAGGTCAGCGATCCGACACGGGAGATGATGGGCTTTCCAGTGCTGCGATCCTCATCTTCCTCTTTCAGGCTCCTGCGGAGGCCGGAGTTTTTCAGGCGGCTGATCTCCCGGCTGCTCTCGACGGCAGAAGCTCCTCTGTCCTTGTCGAACGCCCTCTTGGCCTCGGCCTGGGATTTACCTTTGAAGCTGCCGCCAGATTGCCTGGAACGCGCGTCAAGGGCGTCCCGGACCACGCCACCGAGAGGCCTGGGGGAGCCAGGCGGAGGCGGCCTGTTGCCCTGGACCAGCGCACCCTCTTCAACGATCAGGTACGAGGTATAGGGCGTGATGATCCCATGCAGCTTGCTGAGGCGAACCACCTCGCTCTTCAACTCGCCGGATCCGCCATTCAGGCGAATCTGCTCGAGCAGGTAGCCGATCTTCCTGGCTGCCCATAATCTCGAAAGCTGATCGGCCCCCGGGCCTTTCTTGCCTGAGAAATCGAAGCTGTATTCGAAGGCCCGCTCCTCTCCAAGGTATTTCCCTCGCAGCAGCACCGTGCGGTTTTTATTGCCGCCGGCGATCTGCCCCGGCTGGTAGCGCCCGAACAGGCTCAGCTGGACCCCGTGGAAGAGATCGGGCATATCACGAGGGAATACATCGCTGACTCCTCCATCGGGAAACTCGATCCGGAGATTGGTGAGAACCGGCGAATCGATCTTGTCGTAGAAGGCCGACAGGCGCAGCTCGATATTTTCCCGGTCCCGGATGTACTCGGTCGTCCCACGGGTCTCTCCGGCAATCCGGTCAAGCAGCTTGGCGTTCAGGTTCTGTCCAACCCCGAATACAAACATGCGCCTTTTATGAGAATTGGCCTTCTTGATGCTGTTCATAATCTCCTCAGGACTGGTAACCCCGATCGTCGGCATACCGTCGGTAAGCACCACAACCATCTGAAGTCTCTCGGGTGACTTGAGGTCGCCCAGGGCAAACCGCATGGCCTCCTCCAGGTTCGTACCACTGCCTGCTTCGAGCGCTTTCGCATAGGCGAGCCCCCTGCTGCGGCCATCCTTTTCGGTGGCCACCAGCCCGGGGGAGAAACGGCGGGCCTCGATCGAGAAATCCACGACATTGAAGCGATCCCCATCGTTGAGGCCTTCAATGCAATAGACCAGCGCCTTCTTTGCCTGCTCCATCTTGTGGCCCCGCATGCTGCCGGATGTGTCGATCACGAATACCACGTCCTTCGCAGTAGCGACCTTCTTCGCATCCACTCTGGGTGAGAGCGTAATGTTGAAATAACCCTTCTCCTCATGCCCTCTCGATACGAGACAAAGAGGGGCGAGCGCATCTTCTCCGACGTTCCACATCAGGAGGAAGTCCCCCTCCTGGGCAAGACTGGCCGCCTCGAAGCCGACCCGGGCCTTGAGCTCACCGGTCCTGTGGATGCCCACCTTGTGGGAGAGGCAGTTGATCGAGCGCAGGGGGCGGCTCGAGTCGATCTTGATGTCGAAGGCCACATCCTTATAGGGCCCCATCGAATGCTTACCGGGCCCGAGTGGATACCGGTACAGATAGAGGCCCGCCTGGGGGATTATCTCCTGGACGTACTCTATGGACACATCCACATCGCCGCGCGCCGGAATGGGAAATACCCGCGCCCTGATCAGGCCGCGATCTACATACTCGAGAAGACCCGGGTCCTTGGCCCGGCGCACAATCCCCTCGTAAATCGACCGCGCCTTGTCCTTGTCGAGGACCTCTCCCTTGACCACCTTGCCGGCGATCTTCATGGTGAACCCGCTGGCCGAAGCTCCATCGGGAAGAGGGAACATATAGTACCCCTCGAGCTACCGGCCGGAGGAATTATGAAAAGTTTCCTCCACGCGCGTCTTCACCAGGCCATCGTTGATCTCGGCCAGGACCCGGTGGCGAGTGATCGACAGGGGAAAGTGATGCCTCAGAGGCGGCCGGGGACGGGGAGGAAGCAGCCTGTCCGGCACATTAACGATTTTCCTGTCCCCATCAGGGATGTAGATAAATCCGTCAGCCCTCAGGCTCAGCGGCAGCAATACAAACGCGATAGCGACTAATGGGAACAATCTTCTAAGCATTTCGGACTCCTGTTATATGAGTGTTTCAGGTTACAGACTTCTGGACCCCAAGGGTGGCCATTTGTTTCCTGAAAAAATGTTTTTTCAGGAAACCTGCCTCAGCACCAGGGAGTACAGGTCCCACCACGACAACCGACAGGGCATTTGATTTGAGTCCCACCTGAAAACGGTTAATTTAAGAAAGTGTAAAGACTTCTCCTGCACCAACCCCAGACCCCCACCATGCCCCTTAAAACAGCCATCCTGAAACTTACGGTAATAACCTTTCTTGCAAACACAGCCCTGCGTGCGCAGGAACTGAACCCTGGCGCCCCGGACCGCGCCTACCTGTTCGATGAAGGCCGTGGCTCAGAAGCCGCTCCTATGGGCGAAGGCGTACCAGGTTCTGTTGGTTCACTGATGCGCTGGCGCCCCGGAGCCTTCGGGTACGAAGGTGATTTCAGTGTCAGCAACATTCACCGGTCCCTTGGAGAATCCCTCGGACATGTAAGGCTGGCTGAGGAGTACGTCATCTCAGGGTCAGGCACCATATCCATCTGGATCGAGTTAAACCCCGCTGTCAATGGCGACTCGTTCTGGGGAGCCCACCAGGGCGAGGTCCTCCTGTCGGCCATCCCCGGGGCCGACGAAATGAAAATCAACCGGGCGGGTTTCTTCAATATGCCAACCGGGGAACAGGCCACCTTCTCCGCCCATATAGGCGGCAGCACCTGGTACACCCCCTCCAATTACATCGGAGGAACTCCACAACGCAACTACCCCGCCCCCGGTGGCAACAACACCCCCTACCGTGGCTGGCATCACCTCGCCTATGTTTATTCTGCCGATCCCATTGGGGGGATATCAAACTGGCTCTACTGGGATGGAGAGCTGATGCGAAGACCCAGGTTCGGCGCGACGGTACCCCCTGCCGCGGACTGGACAAGAACCTGGAGGACCCCCCTTACCTATAACGGAATCGCTCTTGGCGGTGACGTATCCTCCAGTCGCTGGGGACATGTTACCGATTGGGGAGGAGGCATCGATGAATTCGCATTCTACGAAAGAACACTTTCACCCGGCGAGATCCTCTGGCTTGCAGGAAACAGTATCCGAAATACGGCTGAGGCCGGCATTGACTGTCCCGCCGAAGAGGGCATCGACACCGACAGAGATGGGCTCCCAGACCACTGCGATAGCGATGATGACGGGGATGGGATCCTCGATGACGAAGACAACTGCCCATTGGATCAAAATGCCCGGCAGGAAGACACCAACGGAGACGGAATCGGTGACACCTGCCAGCCAGCCGCCCTCTTCCTGCGAGGTGACTCCAATGGAGATGCAACGGTTGGCCTCTCAGATGCCGTCCACACCCTTAACTACCTGTTCCTGGGAAGTTCTTTGCCAGGCTGTTTCGCGGCAGCCGATTCAAATGCAGATGGATCGATAGATATCTCTGACGCCTCCAATACCCTCACCTTCCTTTTCCTTGGCGGAGCCCAATTGCAGGCACCCACGAGCTGCGGGAACTCCGACCTGGAAAGTGACCAGGATCTCGGCTGCGAAGCGATAACCTGTGAAGGTTAACCCGCCCCACCGGAATCCAAACCGCCCCCACCTGGAAAATCCAGACAGAGGCGGCAAGCCCCAACAGGTTTGAGGACGAGGGAAGCCTTATACGACAGGGGGTGTTGTTGCCACCGGGGGCGGGGTAGTGACAGGGTTTCTTGCAGCCTCCTTCCACTCCCTGTGCCGATTCCCCTTCTTCCTCATTCGGTCGAAGTTGAACATATTGAAGAAGTGCATACCGCCAAGAGCTAACAGGACAATTCCAAGCTTTGTGGAGATATATTCGATCCCCTCAACAAGGCTTGCTGGCTTCGTTCCGAGGTGCAGGAAGATCAGGATAAACCCAAGGTTGATCAGATAGAATCCGACCACCAGGAGATGGTTGACCGAATCGGCCATTTCCTCATTATCGTTAAAGGCCTCGAGCAGAAAAATACGCCCGTTTATGTACAGCGTCCGTGCGACCCAGATGGTCATCGCGATGCTGATAACGGTGTAGAAGATATAGATCCAGACAGCGGTAATCATTCCGTACTCCTTTCTGAAAAAGTGGGGTTCAATTCAGCCCGGGGGCAAAAGCACAATATCCGTAGACAGCAACCTGGTAGATAAAGGTGACTGTAAGACCGTGGTAGCCGGTTTTGTAAAACCAGTTGGTCAGGTACTCACTGGCATCGAAGACAAAGAACTGGACGATCAACCTCAATCCCCAGAAAACCGTAATGAAGGCGCAGACCGACCGCGACAGGGTGCTACCCGCAGCCAGCTCCCGGAAGTTCACTGCGGTAACCAACCCCAGGGAGAGGATCGTCAGGAAGATAAATGCTCCGTACACCCAGAACATACTGCGCAGGAAAGGCCCGAGCCTGCCCAGCTCTTCCTTCCAGTTGAGCTTCCCGGGAACCAGGACTGCCGCAACCAGGGTCAGGAAGTGAAGGGCACTGCCGATGAGAATAAGGATTTCCAGGGTTTTCATATCGCACCAATCACTTTCAGAAATGGGTTAATCACTCGTTCCAGGAAGGGCACGGGAAACAACAACCAGTAAACCGGCCCCATTGTGAATGCCGCCATGTACACCCAGCCCAACAGGCCATGGTTCAGGCCTATACGTCGTCCCGGCCCGGAGCGCTCCAACAGCACACCCAGGCCCTGCAGCAGGAAATAGGCAGTGGGAAGGCCGTAACATTTTCCGGCCGGCAAAGAAATAACCAGGTCGTGGACCAGGCCGCTGACAAGGAAGACCAGGAACATGGCCCCCGTCACCCCGATCCGCCTGTAGGTCGTCCTGAAGAAAAAAGTATGCACCAGCTCGTTGAAACCGCGGTTCCAGCGTTCCGACCAGAACCTGCTCAAGGATGTCGAAGTCACCGGAGAATCCATGATCGGTTCCGCGGCAACTCCCCATGATCTCCATGCAAGGGCCAGGAGGTGAAAGGATCCAAAGTGCAGCAGCAGTATCAGGCCGGTCATGCCGCACCAGCCTGCGAGGACATCATTTTCAATCTCCAGTGGCCCCAGGCCCCAGATCAGAACAACTCCAACAGCCGTTTTCGCCAGGGGGGGGAACCATTCCCGGCCTGCGGGTTTCACGGCCGCTTCCGCATCGCAGGTAAACGGCTTGACATCCATTCCCGGCCAGAGAAACAGGTAGCCGAGAGCCCGTCGGACCCCGATCACCGCCCCCCTGGTCCAGGCCAGCCACAAGGTCAGCCATTTACAACTGATGAAAAGGACTACCGCCAGGGCCCACATGAAGACCCAGGGCTCGGCAAAGATCTCTTTAAAGCCAATCACCAGCGCCGGGAAGACGGCTATAGGAAGCCACCCCGGAAGCGCCCACCTTCGGGCGGGTCTCACTGAATGATCATGCAGGGAGCAGGTACCTCCGAGGCAGTTTCGATGGGCGGCTACCCAGCGGTAGGCCCGGTTGATCAACCAGCGAACTCCGGGAATATGCGCGAGGATCCAGAGCGGCCAGCACCACCATATTTTTCCCCAGAGGAAAGCAAACGCATCGGCGGCTCCAAGAACCTTTCCGCAACGGGTCAGAACTCTCATCTCCCGAAGAAGCTCCTCCTCGGGAAGATCCAGCCGCTCCCTGACCCACTCATCCTGGAGGGCCGCAAAACCAAACCCCCTGCATTCCAGCGTTCCGCGCCAGCGGTTAACCATGCCCAGGCAGAACCGACAGGTCCCGTCGTAGAGCAGCCAGTGTTTTTTATTTTCAGACATTTTCGTGAGCCTCTTGCCCCTAACAGCTCCCAGGCGCTGGCCGTTTATCCTAGTTTCAAAGCCTTCAGAACCCATCCTCCCATCCCTGCAAGCTTTCTGAACGCGGAGGTGGAGAGCCCTCTTGTTTGCTCGTAGCACTTATTCGCGGTGGCGAAAAACTCCTGCATGGCCAATAACCGTTCCTTCGTATACTTGTCGCTATCACGCGACTTCTTCATCTCCGCCAGGCATTCTTCCAGCATGGCGAAGGTCGGGTCCACCTCGCGGCGCTTGCGCTCCTCCAGCACGATTCGGAACATCTCCCACACGTCGGTCAGCGTCTCGAAATGACCCTTCCGGTTGCCGATGACATGGGTGACTTTCACCAGGCCCCACCCCTGCAACTCCTTAATGCTCATGCTTACATTCGAGCGCGCTATTGAGAGGGCCGTGGTTATCTCATCAGCGTTTACAGGGTCCGGCCAGATGTAGAGAAGTGCATGGATCTGCGCAACTGTGCGACTGATCCCCCACCTGGTCCCCATCTCACCCCAATGGAGTATGTATTTTTCCTGAACAGAACTGAGCTCAATCATTATTTCTTTCCTTTCTGTAATTTCAGAATATTCTGAAATATAAGGAACCGCAAGCTAAAAGGGGGCTTTTTCTTATTTTTCTGCACCTGCAGACGCCCCCTGCCCAGGGCGCCGATGACGGTGATTCACCCTGGGGAGCCAGCGCCGGAAAAATCACCCCGCAGCAGGAGCCCATAGGGCAGGACCCCTCGCACTCCCCTGCCCGACTCAGCGCCCCTCTGTCCGTTGCCCGGGAAACTCAACCATCCTTTTTGAGAGCCTTCAACAGGCCAATGGCCGTTTCGACCATAGTCTCTCCCCCGCCGGTGCGCACCCTCGAATTGACCGTCTCGTAGCTGCCCTCGGCAAAGGCCTTGCGGGTAGGAATGTAGCCTGGCGCGTCATTCACCAACTCGACCACGAGGGTGTTGCTGAAAGGCGACCCCTTCTTGATCGCCAGGCCCAATTCGACAAAAACCTCACCCGGCAGGGTAACAATGGCAAGTTCGGGACTGAGCCGGAAAGCCTGGACTTCAAGAGCGATGGTCTCGGACTTGCGTAGCTGCAGGGCCATGATCTTGTAGGCCTTCACCCGATGGAGAAAAGGCAGCTTATTACTCCCCACCAACTCCATGTCCCTGCGGGCTTTTTCAATCTCTTCCTCGCTGTAGCGCTGCAGGGGAACCTCGACCTCGGCGCGGCGCACCGCTAGGGACGGCCTCTTCACCGCGGCGAGCTTCTCAATCCCACCGCGCACAGTCCCTGCGAGCAACTTTCCGATTTCCCCGGCACTTCGGCGCCCCTTTACTGTGACATCGATATGGTTGATGTCGCCGCAGGTTCCGGCACCGAAGAAGGATGTGTATTCTTTCCCGAACGCCCCCCGGAGCTCGTCGCTGAGATACCGGGGGTAATCAGCCGAGTACTCCGTACCGCCAACTGTATCGAGATGGAGAGCGAAAACCGCCAGTGAAGCGCGCGGAGTTCCGCCTGCCGAAAGAAACTCGATAATACCGACAGCCGGATCGATCGGACCAGCCGTGCGAACGATGGCAGGATTCAGTTGCCCTGGATTGAAGCGGACCCCTCCCTCCTTCATGTGAAACCGCCGGTTGAACGACAGCCGCCTCTCACTGGCGACACCGTGGCGGATTTTCACCGGCGCAGCAACCCGGGCCGCATCGATAACCGCCTCGGCGATCTTTCCCGCCGCCCAGGCGGAGTAATCGAGATCCTCATGCGGATCCTTGCCCTTGCTGGCCACCGCCCCCTTGTGAAAGTGCTCCCGCAGGGCGCCGAAATAGAGCGGACCGGTGTGGCTGTGGGTCGCCGCGATGGCAATATTTTCGAACGGGATTCCTGTTTTTGCGGTGATTTTCGTTCGAGCCGCCCGGGAAAGCTCTGGACCGATGCCGATCAGGTCACAGAAAACCAGCGCCACCCGGACCTTGCCCTGGCTGAGCACAAGCGCCTTCGCCTTGAGAGGATCCCGCACACCGGTATTGAGGCGCTCCATAAAATACCCGCTCATCCGGTATCCACCTGGAGGAGTGATATCCACCACCGCAGTGCCACTGAGGAAATCATCGGCAACTGAGCACGGGCAGGCCGCCAGGACGGCCAATACAACAACAGGAATTATTCTCATGCCGTAATTTCTCTGCACAAAACAGCGTGTCCATCAAATCCGGACCTGCCGATTGTACACCGGGTGAGGGCGCAGAAGAAAGCCGCTCCCCACTTGCCGCCCAGCCTGGGTTGTTGACTTCCAGGCGCCAGCCGACGAACCTTAGACAACCGATCTCCACTGCGGAACGGACCCATTACCAAACCTTAATTCACATCCCTTCAATGACAAAACTACCCCGGGCCATCCTGTTTCTTTCCACCTGCCTGTCCATCCTCGCTACCGACCTCAAGGCGGCTCCCCCTGACTATTCCATCCCCGCCACCGATGAGGGCCTGCCCGGAGTCGGCCCCATCCGCCGCTACGACTGGTTCAAGAAGTTGTGGCTGCGAAAACGAACAGGCTGGGCAAAACGCGTCGAGCAGGACCAGGGAGCGCTGGTTTTCCTCGGCGATTCCATCACCCAGGGCTGGGGAGATACCCTCGGCGGCAGCTTCCCGGGCGTCAAGGTCGCCAACCGCGGAATCAGCGGTGACACCACACGGGGTGTCCTCATCCGACTCCAGGGAGATGTCCTCGCCCTCAAGCCCAGCGGCGTGGTGATCCTCATCGGGACCAATGACCTTGAAGAAAAAGCATCGGCTGAAGTGATTGCCGGCAACCTCAAGCTCATCATCGCCGCGCTGAAGAAGCACAATCCGAAGATGCCGATTGTCCTGTGCAATACCTTTCCCAGCTCAGCCAGCAAACGCCGGCCGGCCGAACAGATCAGGAAGATCAACCAGCTCTACTTCGCCGCAGTCAAGGGCGACCCGCAGATCACCGTGCTCGACACCTGGCTCCTCTTCGCCGACCCGAAGGGCGACGCGAAAAAAGGAGAGTTCCCCGACCTCCTCCACCCCAACAAGCTCGGCTACGCCAAGTGGGCCGCCGCCCTGCGACCGCT
>JAYGDV010000370.1:0-5254 GCA_046582735.1 Planctomycetota bacterium | reverse complement strand
TTCTTGAAGCCCGAGACCATATTGTCGATGGCCTCCTCGTCGCTGAGACCCTTACGGAAACCGGAAAAGGTGATCACGCTGGTGAACCCGGCCTCGGCGGTTTCATCGATCCGCTTGCGGAGAATGTCGATGCAGGCGGGTTGCTCCTCCTTGTGGGCGAAGCCTGTGCGAAAACCGTGGGTTGGAGTGATGGCGCAGGCCAGGCCCAGCTTCTTCAGAAGAGGCCAGTTCTTCGGCCCCACGAGCTCAACCGACTTGATACCCATCTTCACCGCGGCCCGGGCAAGCGTCTCGACCTTCATGGGATTGAAACACCAGGAAACGACCGACTGGTTGATCCTGCCCTTCTTCGCCCGGTAGAACTCATCCTCGGCACCTTCAGCCCGCTGGCTGGAGAGCAGCCCCCCGACGGCGGCAACCCCGGCCAGCGCCCCTCTCTTCAACAACGCCCGGCGGCTCGATTGATCTTTTGCTGCGGCGTTCACTTCACTGCCGCTATGTTTCGCTGTGCTCATTTCATCTTCTCCTGCTTTACCTGCCTGCCCCGGGGGCCTTCAGCAGCCTGGCCATTTCTTCAAGAATCCGGGGAGTGGGAACCTTCTGCTCTCCCATCATCAGCAGGACAAAATTGTCCGCCAGGACCTCCTCGGGGTGAATAATGTATCCCGTATTCTTACCGATCTTCCTGTGAAAGTCTTTCACTCCGGCTGGATCGAGAAGACGCGGCTCTCCGTCCTCCAGGGCCGGCACCCATTTGCCGCCCACCTCCTTGACCGCCATCAGGCGGAACACCAGGTAGCGAAAAAATTCGCCTCCCTTTTTCTCATCGTATTTCTCTGATGAGGAGTAGATGATCGGCACGACGGAGAGAAGATCGTCATCGACCTGCACCTCCACCCTGTAGCGCGAGCCCACGGCATCAGGATTGGTGAGTCGGCGGAGCTCGAGAGCGGGAGGGAGCCTGACATCTCCACAGGGGAGAAACCCGATGATCCTGTACAGTTTGTCTCGAAGCTGCAGCTGGTTGCGGCTGAGAATGTGAAAAAACTCATGCAGCAAGAGGCGCACCATCCCCTTTTCCTTGCGAGAGACCATCCGCGCAGGCAGCATGACCGCGTTGGAGCGGCAATAGGCCGCGCCACCCTCTTCCTTCCCCGTCGTCTTAACAAGCTGGATCTCTGCCGGGAAACCCAGCTTGTACCCGGACAGCCTGGCACTCACGGCCCCGAGGCTGGTGGTGATCTCGGCAATCTCTTCCCTGCTCCAGGCAGCCACCTCGCCGGTGACAAACTTGACGAAGGTCTTCTCATCGACTGCAGCAGCAGTCTTCAGCCTCGCGGAACGGTCAAAGGGACTGAGTGCGGCAAGATATTCATCCCGCCTGGCAAGCACCTTGCGTCCCTCCTCCACCGAGCTGAAACGGACCACGGTCCCCGGCTGCAGCTGGAATCCGGCGGCTTTTTCCTCGCCGAAGAGGGCGCCCCCACCTGGCGCAGCGAAGACCAGGGCCAGTGCTGCAACCACGCCGAGAGAGCGGCAGGGTCTCATCGATCAACCCTGGCGCTGCCGCCACCGACGAGTTTCTCAACCTCGGCCAGGCTGGCCATGGTCGTATCACCGGGCGTCGTCATCGCCAGCGCACCGTGCGCGGCACCGTATTCGACAGCCTCAGCAGCGCTCTTGCCGGCCAGGAAACCGTAGGCAACCCCTGAGGCGAAGGAGTCTCCGCCCCCGACCCGGTCATAAATCTCAAGGTCAGACCGCAGCGTGGCTTCGTGGAATTCACCATCGGCCCAGATAACGGCTCCCCAATCGTTGATACCGGCTGTCTTGACGCCGCGAAGAGTCGTAGCGACGACCTTGAAGTTCGGGAACTCGGCCACCACCTTCTCAATCATCTTCTGGAAGTTTTCCGGGTCGAGCTTCGAGAGGTTGTCATCGACTCCCTCCACCTCGAATCCCAGGGCAGCTGTAAAGTCCTCTTCGTTGCCGATCATCACATCGACGAGACCCGCGATACGGCGATTCACCTCCATCGCCCGCTCCGTACCACCGAAACTCTTCCACAAGCTCGGACGGTAATTCAAGTCGTAGCTGATAATCGTGCCGTTCTCCCTGGCACACTCCATCGCCTCGATCGCGACCTCGGGGGTCTGCTCGCCAAGCGCGGCAAAAATACCGCCGCAGTGGAACCAGCGAACACCCTCATCGGCGAAGAGAGCCTTCCAGTCAATATCACCGGGCTTCAGCTGGCTGACGGCGGTGTGGCCGCGGTCGGCACAACCGGTAGCCCCGCGGGCCCCAAAGCCTTTCTCGGTGAAGTTGAGACCATTGCGGGATTCACGGCCGAGACCATCGAAAGGAATCCACTTGAGGTGACGGGTATCGACACCTCCCTGCAGGATGAGATCCTCCAGCAGCCGTCCCACCGCGTTGTCAACCGCGGCTGTGACCACGCAGCTGCGCAGGCCGAAGCAGCGGCGGAGTCCGCGTACGACATTGTATTCTCCCCCGCCCTCCCAGGCCCGGAAGTGCCTGGTGGTATGCACCCTCTCGTCCCCCGGATCGAAACGGATCATGATTTCACCAAGGGCTGCCGCATCCCAACGGCACTCGGATGCGGGTTTCAGATCAAGAACGGCCATTCTTTTCGGAGCCTCCAGGTAAGGTCAGTATTTTTACAGCAGCGCGGGCAGGATGGTACGTCTACGAACCCTTCCGCTCCAGCAGGAATTTCTGTAATCCTGCAAGATCATCGGTATTCACCAGGTCCACCCCGGCATCGAGGAGAACCTTCCAGACGGCGGGATCCTCCGGGGTCGCCCAGAAACGGACAACCCGGCCGCCTGAATGTGCCTTGCTGACGATATCCCGCAGCTTTGCAGATTCCGCCGCCGGCATGGCGCCCTTCCCCCTCCAACTGAAAACCCGTGTCCACCTGTCGCTGATCATCGGAAGAAAATGAGCCGGCTCGCCTGATTCAAGATCGCCGAGGCGCCCATCTACACCGGCAAAGCGGAGCGCCTGCGCTTTCATCATCTGTTTCGGCCGATTACCACTGATCACCACCTTCACCGCCCGGGGCAGGTGCTTTCCGCCGCGAACCTCCGAGAGCATCCCCGGGTACTTCCCCAGCAGCGAGTGAAGAGCCGTGTAGGTCTTCTCCGCATTATCCTTAATGTCGATAAGAAGCGTAAAAACCGGGCCTCCCGGGTGAACCCGCCCGGAGTTTTTCCGGGTCCTCTCGAGCAGGGGATCGAGGTAGAGGGCCTTCAGGGTCCTGCTTTTATCGAGGTATCGCCGGCCATGCGCGACAAGCAGCACTCCATCGACGAGAAAAATATCCGCCTCGGCACTGCAGAAACCATGCGCGAGCGCATCCAGCAGCGGACGCTTGTGGAGGTAATCATTGTGGGCATGGGCCGCGGGCAGAGGCCTTGGAGCGCCCTCGTCACCGGCAGCCATGCAGGAGCAGAAGAGCAGAACTGAAAACAGGCCGCCGGGCTTACTCCTTGCCATTCCCCCCACCCTCGCTGCAGGCATCTGCCTGGAGTAAAAGCCCCGGGCACGCTTGCAGGTGCCGTAGCGTTCCTGGAGCTCGTGCTCTCCATCTGAGCCGAGAAGCTCGGCTGGATACTCCTCTGTACCGCTCACTTCTCCTCCTGGTCGACCCCGAAGGCTTCCTGGGCGATCAGCTTGATGCCCCGCAGATCCATCTTGCCTGTGCCCAGCACCGGCAGCGCCTCGACCTTGATAAACTGGTTGGGCCTTGGAATAAAGAGGTTAGGGAGCCCCAGGCCTCTGAGCTTGTCGACGATCCCGGGGATGGCATCCTCCTGGAGGGTATGCAGCACCGCAAGCCGCTCACCTTTCTTCTCATCCGGAATACAGGTCACGGCGAAAACCTGCATGGCCTCACCGGAAGCCTCCTGCAGTGAATCCTCGACCTTGCCGTGGGGAACCATCTCGCCGCCGATCTTGGAGAACCTGGCCAGGCGGTCGGTGATCCGTATAAAGCCCTCCTCATCGACAGCCGCGATATCCCCGGTAACGTACCAGCCATCGAGAAGAGCCTTGCTGGTGAGGTCTTCCCTGCCGAGGTAGCCCTGCATGATATTCGGGCCGCTGACCAGCAGCATGCCCGGCTGGCCGATCTCCATCTCCGTGTCGAAATCATCGGGATCGACAACCTTGACGGTGATCCCGGGAAGCGGCTGCCCCACGGTACCCGGCCGGGAGCCGGGCTGGTAGAAACCGGCGGAGCGGAAGTCGAGCGTATTGACCGCCACCACGGGGGCGCACTCAGTGGTCCCGTAGCCCTCCAGTGGACGAATCCCGAACTGGTCCTCGAAAGCCTTCGCCACCCGGTCAGTGAGCTTCTCAGCGCCGGTGATCACGAAACGCAGCGAACCGAACTGGGCCGCGGTACAACGCCGCAGGTAAAGCTGCAGAAAGGTCGGCGTCGACAGGAGCATGGTGATCCTGTATTGCTGCACCTTCTGGCCGATCAGCTCTGCGTCCACCGGGTTGGGAAGGGAGACACAGGCAATGGATTCATTGGCTGAGAACCAGAGGATCATGTAGCCGAAGGAATGGAAGTGCGGCAGGATCCCGAGCATGCGGTCCTCCTCCCGCGGGCGAACAATCTGCGAAACCCCCTCGAGGTTCGAGGCCACGTTGAAATGGCTCAAGAGCACACCCTTGGGGTCGCCGGTAGAACCGCTCGAAAAAATCACGGTGACGATATCGTCTACCGAGACCTTCTTTCCTCCGGAGCAGATTCTCTCGATCATCCGGACCGGGGCAAAGAGCGCCAGCAACGTCGCCTGGAGCCTGCAGCCGAGGCTGATCGTCTTTTTCATATCTTCAATCCAGATCGGCTGGACATTTCCGGGTAACTCCACCTCTGCCTTCTCCAGGTACTCCCGGTTGGTCACCAAGGTTTCCAGGCCGGCCTGGCGGATCGCCGATTCGAGCCCATCTTTTCCCGCCGTGTGGTTCAGGTTCACACTCGTCTTCGCTGACATTGCAGCACCTATGTTCACAAACGTAGAACCCACCGAAGGCGGCAGCATGATGCCAACGTGCTCCTGGTCCTTCCATTCACGTCGCAGGCGCAGCGTGAGGGCGATCGAGCCGATGAGGCCCTTAAGACGACCTACCCGCGGAGTCCTAGAATCGGCGAAGGCCAGTTTGAACGGGCGGCCGAGGAGATGAGCCAGCAGGGATCCCACGCCGAGTCCAATGAACGGAC
>JAYGDV010000265.1:0-3346 GCA_046582735.1 Planctomycetota bacterium | reverse complement strand
TTTCTTCTTCGGATCGTACTTCTTCACCTCTTTCTGTGGCTTGGCGATGAGCTGGAAGTCGTCGTGTTTCGTGGTCTCCTTCTGGCTGAAGATCAGTCCGCCGATAAGGAGAATCACGAAGATGTGGAGTATCGCCGAGACGGTCCAGTAGGGCATCTCCATGGCCCAGCCGGGTTTCTTGAAAACTTCCTCACTGTCAGTTGCCTCATTCCCAAGCTCGTCTTCGTAATATTGTTTTTCAACCATACCCTGCGCTCCTGAAATTGTTTTCCGGTTTCAAAAACTCTACGAAGGTTGCGTACCGCTCCCGTGACCTCTGCCCTGCAGGCAGAATGTCCACGCAACCGCTCTGTCAACTGCTGCGGTTTGTCCGGAGGGAACAGGTTCCGGGGTGGGGGAAGCGGCCGGGCAGGCCCGGCCGCACCAGGTACCCTAGAGGCCGATCCCTTCCTGCTGGCGCTCGAAGCGGTAGTAGACCTCGAGGGTCATGGCTCCCAGCGCGGTCGAATAAACCCGGCCGCCGGAAATACCCCATTCTCCGATGGGATCCCAGCTGCCATCTACCTCGGGCGAGTCATCCTTGTATTCCGCCCTCTGGGTATCAACAAGCGCGCGTTGCATCTTGTTGTTCCAGACAGCCCAGGGCTTGCCGCCGAATTGGAACATGGCGTAGGTGGCGTAGTACCAGTAGTAGATGTTGATGCTCGAGAGTGAACGGCCTTTTGCCTCGCGCCACATGGGTGGCTGCTGGTTGAGGATGTCTACACCCGAGCGAATCGAGGCCTCCTTGCGGCTCTGGCCGGCAAAGAGGCGGCAGAGCACGCCCACCGCTGACATGCAGGAAAGTTCCTTGGAGAAGGGGTAGGGATCGGGGTGTCCCTTTGCAAGCCGGGACCCTTCGTCACCTGGAACGTTGTAGCCGGTTCTCCCGTTGGAGGCTGTGGCGTATTCAAACCACTTCAGGGCACCGCCGAAGGCGTTCTGGTAGTTCTCTTTGGGAAGTCCGAGGCGGCACTGCTTGGCGGTTTTGAGGGCCAGGACCATCCACCCCGTCACCGATGTGTCGTTGTCGCCGGGCTTGATCCCGTACCTCCAGCCCCGTCCGTCGTTCTGTGCACGAATGCAGAGCTTGGTGGCTTCCCTGACCGATTTCTTCAACTTGAAGTCATTGGACATCAGCAGCAGCTCGGCCATGGCCATGGTGGCGATAGAGTGGTTGTAGATCCACTGCTCGGAATCGCCCTTGCCATAGCGTCCATCCTTGGCCGGGTCGCCGGTGCCCATCTGTTGCTCGCGGATCATGTACTTGACAGCCTGCTTGAGGCAGGTGACGAAGTGATCGTATTCACCATCCATGTGGGTGTGGCCGAACCCGGTAAAGGCAAGGATTGCCAGGCTCGTGACGCCGACGTCAGTTTCCGCCCACCCGAGGTCGGTGGGATAGCGCTTGGAATCCTTGTTGCTGCTGGGCCCCCGATGTTCGCGAACGGAGCCCTTGTTGAAGTCAGCGGCCTTCCAGCCGCCGTCTTTATCCTGGTGGCGGTAGAGCCACTCGAGAGCGGCGAGAACAGCTGATTCAGTTCCTTCACTTCCACCTTCCCGCACAAGCGATCCCTTACCGTAGCGGTGGCCGTAAGCTCCCGCAGCGCCGCCGCCGACTCCGATGGCATCATTCACCATGGTGGAGTTCTGGTTGACGTTGGAGAGGTTGTTGAGATCGGTTCCCTTGGGGATATCCGTGGTCACCTCGTCGATCTTACGTTTGATGACGGGCTCTTTGATGATCTTCGGATTGAGGATCTTGGGAGTTCTTTTCAGGTCGCGCTTTTTCTTGGGATCATATTTCGGCGGTTTTTTCTTCTGCCGGATCTCCATCGCGACGTTCTTTTCATCATTCGCAGCCTGCTCAGCAAAGATAAAGCTCCCGATGACCAGGATCACGATGATGTGCAGGATGGCTGAAACAGCCCAGTAGGGCATCTCGGTCAGCCAGTTCGGATTATCAAAGATTTCTTCATCGACATCGACTTCTTCATCCAATTCGTCTTCTTCGTACTCTTCCTGGGCCATTTTCCTACTCCTGGTTGATTGTGCCGATATTAAAAATATACCCGAAGATTCAGCGTTGTGGTGCTGAACCGTCGCTTTTTCTCCGGGATTTCAACTGCCGGTACATCCTGATATCGGTTGAGATTTGAGCATTCAAGAGCGATTGGGGCACCTCGAGGGGACCGGTAAGCAGGAAAAGGCCCTGGCAGCGTTCTGAAGGCGCATACCGGATCCATGGAGTTGGGCTCAATAGCCGCAAACCCCGCAGTAATCCGGGCTTTCTGGAGCGCCTGAGAGTATTTAAAAAGAGCTGCTTCAAGAGACCTCCTGAAGATCCTCGGTGGTGCCACCCACTCAACTGATCATCAGCTTAGTACCGAATTGCGTTTTTGTCAATTAGCAATCCGTGAGATTTTGGCAATTTTTGGGATAGGTGCGGGAGATTGGGGGGAAGGTGGGGGAAGCAGGCACGAAAAACCCCGCCGAGGAGTTCCCTGAACGCCGCAACGATTTCGAGGGACATGCCTGGTAAGCAAACTCGAAATCAATAGACTCCCCGGCGGGGTAAAAATAATTCTTCAGCTGGCTGTTGAGTGGACAGGGATTCGAGGTTCCCGGCCCGCGGTCTTCACTTCTTTCTTCACTTCCGCTTTTCGATTCGCCCTGGCCCTTCTCTTAAGAGGGGAGTGGTCGCTCCGGGGCTTGGCGAAAGGAAGAGAAAGCAACCATCGGAGGAAAGGATCCTTCCGGATCACCGAACTCCTCCTGGGCATTGTCTTTTTCTGAGTTTCCCTTCACCGCAGTTGCCGGAAACACCTGCATGGAGAATCTTAAAAGTTAATTTGTAATTTATAAATCATAATTCTCTTTATCTTACAAGCGCAAACCTGCCGGCAGGTTTGCATGCGGGTGTACCCGCGGCTTCAGTCGGAAGGAAAAACTACCGCGATGGCCGTATGGGGGCGGCTGCACTCCTCGGCCGGCTATCGGGAAGTGGAGTGTTCCTGCTCTATGAGCGGGGAAGAGCCCTGGAAGAGACCGGGCAGCAGCAGCTCAGCAGCAGGGGGCGGGATCTTCTGCTGCTGAAGGGCCCGAGCAGTCAAAGATGCCGCGGTGTTCGAGCTCCCCGGTGACCTCGAAGTATTTCGCCAGCCTGGTTTCCGAAAGCATCCTCGCAGTGTTTCTGCAAACCGATTGGGGAGTGTCTTTTTTGAAGAGGTGGTTGCGGTCGAGGAAGAAGCTGTCTTCAGAGCCGGGACAGTTGCCGAGATAGGTTGCGTTCTGGGCGAAGTCCTCG
>JAYGDV010000211.1:0-9633 GCA_046582735.1 Planctomycetota bacterium | reverse complement strand
ACCGGCGAGCTCCTGGGAGAGCGTCCTGCTCAGACCGATGACCCCGGCCTTGCTGGCGGCGTAGTTCGCCTGGCCGCGGTTTCCGAGCGCTGAGATGGAAGAGGTGTTGGTGATGACCCCGCTGCCGCGCTCGCGCAGGTGAGGAATGAGCGCCCTGCAGGGGATGAAGGTGCCGCTGAGATTGACCTTGAGGACGCGCTCCCAGTCCTCGACCGAGAGCTCGGAGGCAAAGTTGTCGGCGATAATGCCGGCGTTGTTGATGAGAATATCCGGCACTCCCAGCCTGGAGAGCAGCTCTTCAAGGGCCTCCTCGACGTTCCCGGTATCGCTGACATCGACCCTGTGGGAGGTGAGCCCCTCGTCGTTGCCGGTCTCCGGGTGGCCGGCCGCGGCATCCCAGACCTCGACAAGAGCGCCCTCCGAGCGCAGCAGGCTGGCGGTGGCGGCTCCGATACCCTGAGCTCCCCCGGTTACGATGGCGATCCTGTTTTCAAGCAGCATTCAGGCTCTCCGGTCTTCGCCGCCGATGGCTTCGAGCACCGCCGCGATGCGTTCCTCCACCGGCAGCCACTCAACGAGGCTGACCCGGTCATGGCGCGAACGGTAGTCCTCAAGCAGGATCTCGCGGATGCGCCGGGCCTCATCGGGGGTTTCCGACCGGTGCGAGGCAGCCTGGTAGTCGGGCCGGGATTCGAAGAAGAGGACGCAGCGGGTGCGCCGGCGGTTCTCCGCCCAGGCCTCGATGAGCTCTTCGAAGGGTTCAAGGCCGTGGTATTCAAGGTAGCCGAATCCATCCGCGATACCCCGGTCGAGAAAAACGATGGCGTCCGCTTCGACTGTCTCCAGCATCCGCCTCTCGTTCTCGAGCTGCCGCAGGAGCACCTGGCGCTGGAATTCGCGCGGCTCGGTGCGCAGCGGGTCGAAGGCCGGGTCGCGAATCAGTTCGGTGGCCGCCTCGGGTATGGTCAGCTGTCCACGTTCTGCAAGAGCATCGATGACGGTTGTCTTCCCTGAACAGGGCCCACCGGAGATTACGATAAAGTCTGCTGACATCGGTTTTTTCTTCCAGGTGAAACCCGGCTTCCCGGGCCGTTTACAGGCTGGCTGCCTGTTCGAGGGCAACCCGATTCGCCTTGGTCGTTCTGGACCGGGCCGCTCACTTTGCTTAGTATAGCAGGGGTCCCAGAGGAGATGGGATTTTGTGAAGAACCCCGGCCGCGGCCGGGCCCCGAGATTTATCGAAGGAGCGAATACAGAATGAGAACTGCGAATCCAGCTCTGAACTCCAGGGTGTTCGGTCGCGCTGAGGGAATGGTCGATTCGACCGTGATGACCGTCCAGGGAGCTGTCCTGAAAACGGGTTTCCTGACGCTCCTGCTGGCAGCGGCGGCGGTTTACACCTGGAATAAAACCTATCTTGCGGCGCAGGATGGAAACATGGCTGCGATCCAGCCCTGGCTCTGGGGTGGAATGATCGGCGGCCTGGTGCTGGCGTTGATCACGATCTTCGTGCCCAGGATTTCTCCCATCACCAGTCCTTTCTACGCCATTGCCGAGGGTCTTTTTCTTGGAGCGATCTCGGCTTATTTCGAGATGATGTATCCGGACATCGCCTTCCAGGCTGTCGGGCTTACCTTCTGCACCCTCTTTGCCATGTTGCTGCTGTATACCACCGGGGTCATTCGCGCGACGCCCGCCTTCCAGCGCGGCCTCATGGCCGCCACCATGGGGATCATGCTGGTCTACCTGATGACCTTTGTGCTTGGATTATTCGAGATCAACGTCCCGTATGTCCACCAGACTTCTGTTGGCGGTTCGAGCTGGATTGGCATCGGCTTCAGTCTATTCGTGGTCGTGATCGCCGCCCTGAACCTGGTGCTTGATTTCAATTTCATTGAGCAAAGCGCAAAGCGACGGGCGCCGAAGTACATGGAGTGGTACGCCGCTTTCGGCCTGCTGGTGACCCTTGTGTGGCTCTACCTGGAAATCCTGCGGCTCTTATCAAGGCTTCGTAGCCGGTAAACACTTGAAGATTGCTGCTTAAGCACTTATTGAGGAACGATTAACGCATCCAGCCGCGTTTCCGGGTTTTTCCGGATTTTTTCGGCTGAAGGCGTAACTCCGGCACGTTTTTGCGGTCTGATGAAATATACCGGAGCTGGATTGGGCCAGTGGCGGACGGTCTGCGGCCTGTTGCGCTGAGACCGGCAGAGAGTCTCGATAGAGAAAGAAACGAAAAGATGTCTGAAGACAAGGTGAACGACGATCTCTACCGACGGGTGGAAGAGCACCTGCAGGAGCTCATCGAGCCGGACCTGCCGGAGGCGAAGCTCTCACCGGCCGAGCGTCTCGAATTGCTCGAGGAGGCACGGGCCTCAGAGCCCTGCCGTGAGCTTCTCGAATCCTACGAAAAGACCGTCTCTCTGCTCGGCTCGCGGCCGGATGCCGCGGTACCGGCGGATTTCAGCAGGCAGGTGGGTGAGAGCATCGATGATTCCACGCCGGTGATCCCTTTCGTCAGGACAGAAAAATTTCAGCGCCTCCTCGGGGCAGCAGCGGCAGTAGCGTTGATGACCCTGGTCGTCTGGCGCTCGGTGACACCACCTGCGCAGGAACCTTTCTCCGAGCTGGCAGTCAATGACCCCCTGGGTGAACCGGAGTTGGAGTTCGCTGCCGATGAGCCGCTCGCGAAACCCCGCGCCGGAAAATTCAGCCGGGAAAAAGCGCTCGCTCCCGGGACGCAGGAGCTTGATTCTGCGGCCGAAGCCGAGGAGGAGGCTGCGGACCCTGCTCCCGACGCGGTTGAGATCGCCGACGCAGCGCCAGTGAGCGACCCCGGCACGATCGCGCCTGCTGCAGAGGTGGCGGAAGTTGTCGCTGCAAATAAAGCGCAGAGCCAGGAGACCTCCAGCCCGATCGAGGTGAGCCGTGAGAGCGTCGACGGCCAATTGGTCGCGGTGCGCTACGAGGTGGCGGTTCCGCGCTCCCGCCTCGCCGAGCTCAAAGCCTGGCAGGCCAGGCGTGGCGTTGTACGTCCTTTTACGGCAGCTTCCCGCGCGGCGAGCGAAGATGCCCTCAAGGGAAAAAGCAGGGCCCGGCAGGCTCCGGCCCCTGGCGGCAGCGCTAAAGATAAATCCGTTGTGCAGGATGGCGGGAAGCCCTCCGGGGAATTCCTGGCCCTCGTCGTTGATGCCGGCAAGCTCGAGTCTCTCCGCCTGGAGCTCGCGGCCCTGCAGGTGGCTTCTCCTGAGCGTGACCGGGCCGCCCTGCGAGGTAATGACCTCCGGGCGGACAGGCCGGAGGGAGTCGCGAAGCGTTCTGCGAAAACGCTTAGAAAAGCGGCTCCCGCCGCGGCCGAGGCAAAAGCCGCTCGTAGCCGCGAGGCCTCACCGGCTCCTGGAGTATCCGAACGCGCCCTCCGTCGCGCAGCGCCTGCGAAGGTGAAGAAGGCCGCAAATCGCGAACCAGGGGCCGGGCTCAAAGAGGATTTACCAGGTGGTTCAGACCCGCAGGCGAAACTCGCCAATCGCCAGCTGGGGGCCGCCACGAAAGCCGCTCCCGCGGGCAAGGCGCAGGTTCGCGTGGAGATTCGCTTCCGGATCGTTCCGGACTGAGCAGGGGGCTCTTCAGCTCTTCCTGTAGCGGCGCGAGTTCTCAACCAGGAATTCCCGCTCTTCATCGCTCAGGCCGCCCATGCCATCCCGGCTGATCTTTTCGAGCAACTCATCAACACGCTTAGATACGGCATCAGGTACCCGTGGTTTTTCCTGTTTTCTCGCACCCCACAGGGAATCGTTACCCCGGCCATGCCGTTTTTTCTTCCTGCGCCTCAAGCCACCAAAGCGTCTGCGCAGGGTGCTCCAGCGCAGATCAAAGAACTTATACAGCATTCCCCAGGCGGCGCCTCCGAGATGGGCAAAGTTGGCAACGCCGTATCCGCCGCTTCCTCCGAGGGCGCCGCTGATATCGGCGTAAACGTAAAAACAGCCAAGCACCCAGAGGGGGATCGGGAAAAGAAAGTAGAGAAGAACCTTTCTCCTGGGAAAGTGGAAGATGTAGAGCGCAGCTACCGCCATGACACCTCCAGAGGCTCCGACAAGCCGTATGCTGCCAGCTCCGTTGAAGTGATTGACGATACTTTCCGCCAGCACAGCCAATGCGCCTCCCACGAGATAAAAGAACCAGAATTCCCGTTTCCCGTACATACGTTCGAGTTCACGCCCGAACATCCAGAAAATGAACATATTCCCAATGAGGTGCCAGGGGAGGCCCCCGGTGGGTATGTTATGGCAGAAGCAGGCGGTAACCAGCCGCCAGAGCTGGGGGAAACCTGTGAACAGATCATCGGCCGAAGCGGACAACCAATCGCCAACAGTTGAAAAGTATCCACTGGAAAAGGGGTACTTGGTTAAAACCTGCAGGAACCAGCAGGTGACGTTGAGCAGGATCACAGTGCCGACAGCAGTCGAGGCCCAGCCTCCGGCCCTGCCTACGGCCCTGCCTTGTCCGCCGTTAGGGTTCCGGTAGTAGTCGCGGTCGTAGATTCCCATGGCCTGCTTATTCTAACCAGTCGGTGGTTCAGCCGCTACGTGTGCAGCCACACTGTTTATTTCGGCAGGTTGGCGCTGTAACAGTAGCGCAGCACTTCACGTGGTTGTCCTGGAGCGATCAGAGGTGTACCCCTTGCGCCGCAGAAGAGTTTCAGGAAGACTTCCCCGGTTCTTCTTCAGAGTTTTCACCATCTTCCCCCGGCTCCTTTTCCTTGTTCTGCCAGAAGGTGTGCAGGCCGCACTCGGTCTTGGCCTTGCCGGCCCAGCGTCCGGCGCGCTCGTCGTCAGAGTCGCCGCAGGCGCTGGTGCAGGGCTCGCAGCCGATGCTGTTGTAGCCCATGGAGAAGAGCGGGTGCTGTGGCAGGTCGTGTTTCTTCGTGTACTCATCGACGAGGTCCTTGGTCCAGAAGGCCAGCGGCTGGATCTTGACCAGGTTGCCGCCCATGAGCTCGATTCCTTCAGCCTGGGCTCTTGTGGAGGACTGGTCGCGGCGAACCCCGGCGATCCAGGCCTGGTATTCGCCCTCTTCGCCGAAGAGCTCGCGGAAGGGCTCGACCTTGTTCTTGTGGCAGCAGAGGTCAGGGTCGGTTTCGTAGAGCTTGTCGCCGTATTTGTTGACGAACTCGACCCCGAAGAGCTTCGGTTTTCTCGCTACGAGATTGACCTTCCACAGATCCCTGAGCTCGTCGAGGAATTCGAGAGTTTCCTTGAAGTGAAAGCCGGTATCGATGAAATAGACCGGCAGGTCCGGGCAGACATCCTTCACCATGTGGAGGATGCACATGCCGCTCTTGCCGAAGGCGGTGCTCATCATGAGGTTCTCGCCGAGCAGGTCACTGGCCCAGCGGATGAGCCGCGCGGGCTCGCGGTCGATGCCTTCTGCGCGCGCCGCGAAGGTTGCCTGTTCGAGAGTTGCCTGGTCGGTGCGTGCCATGGTCAGACCCTCGCCTCCAGCACCGCTGCCAATTGCTCCCGCAGGCGAACGACCTCGCCCACCAGGATCAGGGCGGGGGGGGAGATGCCGGCAGTGGCTGCCTCCCCGACAATCTCAGACAGGTTGGAACAGACAACCCGTTCCTGGGGCAGGGTTCCATTCTCGACGATGGCCACCGGCGTATCTTCTCTGACACCCTCGGCCCGCAGATCCTCGACCACCTCCGCGAGGCGGTTGACGGCCATGAAGTAGACGAAGGTCGTACCCCTCTTTACCGGTTCTGCTGAAGCAGCATCTTCGGAATCGGTATTCATCGCATGTCCGCTTCGGATGACTACCTCGCTGGCGACCTTCCGGTGGGTCACCGGTATCCCGGCGGAGATTGCCACCGAGCAAAGGGCCGAGACGCCGGGGACGATCTCGTAGTCAACGCCGGCCTCTGCCAGTGCGATCATTTCCTCGGCGCCGCGCCCGAAGAGCACCGGGTCGCCGCCCTTGAGCCGGACCACGGCTTTTCCCTCAGCAGCAGCACTGATCATCAACTCGACGGGATCGATTTCCCGTCCGCACCCGATCTCCTTGCCGACATAGATCTTTTCGGTGGTGGAGGGGATCAGCTCGAGTACCTGCTCGCTGACCAGGCGGTCGTGGCAGACGAGGTCGGCGTGCTGGAGCAGGCGGGCAGCCTTTACCGTCAGCAGGTCCGGGTCACCGGGGCCTGCGCCGACCAGGTAGACCCTGCCCGCACCACAGGTGGCAGGTTCTTCGTTACGCCCAGCTTCCATCCCGCTGGCGATGGGCTGCTGGTCTTCAAGCCATTCTTCAAGTTGGCGGGTCACCGCCGCAACCAATGAGGGGTTTTCTCCTTCGCTCGAGAGAGCGATCTTCAGTGCTCCGGTGTCAACCAGTCCGGGGACGTGGAAATCACAGAGCCCCTCGTCCTCGGCGCTGTTGAAGAGGATCCCGAGTCGTTGGGCCTCCCGCCGGGCGTTTTCGGCAACCTCGTGATCCCCGGTAGCGGTCAGGACCAGCTCGGCCGCCGCGATACCGCCCTCGGTATAGGGCTGTCTTTTCCAGTCAAGCTTTCCCTCATCGGCAAGCGCAGAGATTTCCCCGAGTGCCTCGGGGCTGATGACCGTCACCCTTGCGCCGCATTCGAGCAGGCGCCGGATTCTCCTGAGGGCGACCGAGCCGGCGCCGATAACGACGACCGGGCGGTTCTCGAGCTTATGGAAGAGGGGGTAGAGTGAACTCACGGGATTTTTATGGTTGGGTTTAAATTAAGAAACCGTCCTGGGGGACGGGTCACGCTGAATCTTCTGTTAAGTGGGAGCGCGGTTGGAGAGGCCTTGAGGGCCGGTTTCTTCTGCCGCGCCGGGTGATCGAGAATCAGATGGCGAACCCGCCGGGAACAACATGGCTGGCACACAGGGAGCGCATGCACGCTCCCCTGGTACAGGTACAGTTGTTTTTTCCCAACATGAAGAGCATTTTCTGGTTACCCGGTGAGTTTTCGAACTCCCCAAGCATAGGTCTTCACGCAGCAGATTTCAAGTTTGCCTGAAAACCTTTACAGGAATTGAGGTTCCGTAAATACAAGGTACCGGGCAGGGGGTGAGATTGGGTTCCAGCGGGAGGGGGCAAAAGACGGTTTCTCTTGGTATCATCCGCTCTTCTCGATATTTCACTCCTCAAGAACCTGAAGATACCCGCGGGGATACCGATGTTCACAAGCGCCATTTTATGTTGTCTCACCCTTGGCCCTCTTGCTCAGCAGGAGATCGACCCGGCCTACCGCCAGGGCTACGAAAAGATCGACCAGAAGGAGATCTACTCGTGGATCGAGTTCCTGTCCTCCGATGAGCTTGCCGGACGGGATACCGGCACCGCAGGCTACAACGTTGCCTCGAAGTACGTCGCATCCGAGATGGGGGCGATGGGGGTCAAGCCGGGGAACAACGGCTCCTTCTTCCAGCCATTCAGCATGGTGAGGCGCCAGAGGCTTCTGAACGAGGCCTACCTCTCCATCAAGGGGGCCGATGGCAAGGAAGAGCGGATCGAGCTGAAGGGCAAGGTGGGCGTCGTGTCACGCCGTGATGTCCACTGGAAGGAGCGCTGGGTGTTCGCCGGCAAGGGCGCCGGCTCTGATTCCGACAGCCGGGATGTTTTCCATGGCCTGCCGGTCAAGGACAGCATTGTCCTGGTTGCGCCCGGCAAGGGCGAGGCCGCCCGCTGGGCCTGGGGCGCCCGGGCCGCCGGTGCGCGCCGGATCGTGGTGGTGTCCGATGTGCAGGCCCGCCGCCGGATCGGCACCCGCCTGCCCCAGCGTGCCCGCTACCGTATCGAGGCGGAATGGTCGCCGGCCGGAGACGACGAGATCGTCTATATCACCTCCGACATTGCCGACAGGATCCTGAAGCGCTGGGATACCAGCCTTGAAAAAATGATGAAATCCGGGGGTGGCATGGTGCTCGATGGAGCGGAGTTCGAGCTGGTGGTTGAGCTCAGGGAGACGATTGACAAGACGCGCAATGTCGTTGGTTTCATTCCCGGAAGCGATCCGAAGCTCCGCGATGAGGCGGTGGTGATCGGCGGCCACCTCGATCATGTCGGCCAGCATGACGGCAAGATTTTTAACGGGGCCGATGACAACGCCTCGGGCTCTACCGCCCTGCTGGCGGTATGCCGGGGACTGATGGCTAATTCGCGCCGCCCCCGCCGCAGCACCGTCATCGTGTTCTTCAGTGCCGAGGAGCGCGGCCTGCATGGCTCGCGCTACTATGTCGACAACCCGACCCTGCCGATCGAGAAGATGGTCTGTATGTTCAACATGGACATGGTCGGCCGCAACGAGGAGCGCAGGGGGAAGGATGGCAAGGTGACCGAGAAGCCGGAAGACAATGTCGATTGTCTCCACGTCATCGGCTCGAAGCGCCACAGCCTGGAGCTTGATCCCTGGATCCACAAGGTGAACGGCCCCATCGGTTTCAAGTTTGAATACGATGAGGAGGGGGTCTGGAACCGCAGCGACCAGTACAATTTCGCTGCCAAGGGGGTCCCTGTCACCTTCTTCTTCGCCGGTTTCCATCCGGACTACCACAAAGCGACCGACACCATCGAGAAGATCAACTTTGACAAGGTCACCCGGGTGGGGAGGCTGGTCTATTCGCTTGTCTTCGAGGTGGGTGACCGCCCGCGGCGCCTGAGAAATAACCGCCTCTGAGTTCCGGGCGGCTCTGGACGACAACCGCTTGAGTCGATAGAATCCTCGATTCTTCAGACTTTATTGCTGCAATCAGATCAGACAGGATTCCAGGAGGAAACCCGATGGCGTACGAACTACCAGATCTTCCCTACGCTCACGATGCGCTCGAGCCCCATATCGACGCCCGGACGATGGAGATCCATCACGGCAAGCATCACCAGGCCTATATCAACAACGTCAACGGGGCGCTCGAAGGCAACGAGGAGCTCGCCGGCAAGTCGGTTGAGGATCTCGTCAGCGATCTCGACTCCGTGCCCGAGGACATCCGCGGCGCTGTGCGCAACAACGGTGGCGGTCACGCCAACCACAGCCTCTTCTGGAGCGTCATGGGGCCCGACAAGGGCGGCGAGCCCGCCGGAGAGCTCGGTGCGGCGATCGATGCGACCTTTGGAAGCCTGGATGCCTTCAAGGAGGCCTTTGCAAAGGCCGGCGCAACGCGCTTCGGGTCCGGCTGGGCCTGGCTTGTCGTCGATGACGGCAGCCTCGCGGTAACCAGCACAGCCAACCAGGACAGCCCGCTGATGGAAGGGAAGACCCCGCTCCTGGGGCTGGACGTATGGGAGCACGCCTACTACCTCAACTACCAGAATCGCCGGCCGGACTATATCGCCGCCTTCTGGAACGTTGTTGACTGGGATGCGGTGGCGGCACGCTTCTCCACGGCAGGATAGGCAGCCCGGAAATCGAAAAGAACCAGGGGACGTGGAACCCTTCCGGGGAACCGCGTCCCTTTCTTCATGCTGCCCCGGCTCATCCGCTTACTGTTCGCAGGTGAGGCGGCCGCCGGGGGTGGGGTCCGGTCCCGGTTCCGGGAAGGGGGCCCTGGGGGGCTGGCCGCCTGAGAAGAAGTAGAGCACCAGGAAGATCGGATCGGCGATGTCGAG
>JAYGDV010000206.1:0-3470 GCA_046582735.1 Planctomycetota bacterium | reverse complement strand
CATTGCCCTGGGCCTTTTCTTTTGCCGGCTCCTTCGGCAGGAAGTCTTTCAGGGCGTGGTATTTGATGGGGTCGGCCTCGGCCGCTTCAAAACCCTGTCCCGTCTTGGTGTCGAGATGGAGCAGGACAGGCTCGTGGATGTTCTTGAGATCTTCGAGGGTCTTGATCAGGTTGCCGAGGTCGTGGCCATCTAACGGTCCGTAATAGCGGTAGCCCAGCTCCCGAAAGAGGGTTCCGGGCAGCAGGTGGTCGCGGAAGCGATCGTGTACCTCGCTAAGCACCTCCTCGATGTGTTTGCCGACCACCGGGATTTTGGAGAGCGCGGTTCGGAGTTCACGCTTAATGTCCTGGTACGCGGGCTTGGTGCGGATTTTAGTCAGGTATGTCGAAAGAGCGCCGACAGCCTTGTTGATCGACATGTTGTTGTCGTTGAGGATGACCAGCATGTTCTGGCGGTTATCGCCACCGTGATTCAATGCTTCGAAGGTCATTCCCGAGGCTGCGGCCGAGTCGCCAACAACCGCGATGGTTTTATATTCGCTTTTTCCCTGCAGGCTGTCGGCGGTGCCGACTCCGAGGGCAAGCGAGCAGGCCGTTCCAGCGTGCCCGGCATCAAAGAGATCAAAAATGCTCTCGCGATGGCTGGTGTAACCGCAGATGCCTCCATAGGTCCGAATCAACTCAAAGCGGTCTTTGCGGCCGGTTACAAGTTTGTGTGGATAGGTCTGGTGACTTGTATCCCAGACCAGTCGGTCGTGTGGAACATCAAAGACCTTGTGAAGCGCCAGGGTGAGCTCGACGGAACCGAGATTTGAGGCGAGGTGGCCACCGTTGCGGTCCACCACCTCCAGCACGCGCTGGCGGATCTCTTCCCCGAGTTGTTCCAATTCCTCCAGTGACAGGGATTTGAGATCCCGGGGATGATTTACTTTGGAGAGAATATCGGTCATCTGCAATCGGTCAAGGAGCCCTGGTCGCCGGGCGCTGATTCCCGGTAATTGGGTGAAAATATCTGCAAGCGAGCATCTTCCCGAGTGGTCTTAATGAAGTAAAGTTTATTTTAGCAGGTGTTCTGGACATTGTTTGAGATGACCTTGACAGTGCGCAGAAGCGGGGTTTTTTCGCCTTCGCCGGGGCGGGGCGCTCTCCCGGGAAAGCGATTTAGCCCTTTCTTCGTATTGTCCGGCTCAGGCACAATTATCTTTTGCGGGAGTTATTTGGCGGTCTGCCCGGTCCCGGGCAGACCTTAAGGCGGCCCTGGAGAGAGTGCTATGCCAAGAGCCTGTTATTTCTTTTCTATTGCACTGCTGGTCCTGCCCCTGGGGGCGGATGAGATTCTTGACCAGAAGGCTGGCGCGAGGAAGGTGGCTGGCGGGTGTAAATTCACCGAGGGCCCTGCCGTCAGTCCGTCCGGAGAGCTCTTTTTTTCGGATATCGAGAACAACCGCATTATGAGGGTAGCTGAATCCGGCAAGGTGGAGGAGTTCCGACGCCCCAGCGGCCGCGCCAACGGGATTGTTTTTGACGCCGGGGGAAGGTTGGTGATGTGCCAGGGGGGAGGGCCCGATGGAGGACGCCGGGTTGTACGCCTGGAGAAAGATGGCAGGGAGACCGTCCTGGCTGAGACCTACGGAGGCAAAAAGTTTATCGCCCCAAACGACCTCTGCATTGATGGCCGGGGCCGTATCTTCTTTACCGATCCCTATTACGGTCCGCCGGCAGTCAAGTCCCAGCCCTCCAGCGGGGTTTATCTCATTGCCGCAGAGGGAAGGGTGCGCCTCCTGCTGAAGGACCTGCTCAAACCCAACGGGATCGCCCTTTCACCAGATGGCCGGCACCTTTATATTTCCGACCGTGGAACCCAGAAGTTGCATCGATACCGTGTTGAAGAGGAAGGGAACCTCGCCGAGCGGAAGATCGTCTATGATTTTTCTCCTGACAGGGGCATCGATGGCATGTGCCTTGATGCGAGGGGGAATATCTACGGTGCCGCGGGCCAGGAGAAGACAACCGGCCTTTTTGTCATCAGCCCCGGGGGGAAGCTCCTCCTGCACCGCCCCATGCCGGAGTTCTCCACCAATGTCACCTTCGGCGGAAAGGATGGCAGGGACCTTTACCTGACGGCATCCAGTAGCGTGTATAAGATGAGAGCGCTGCAAGCGGGGATTCCCTGGCCGGCAAGGGCCCTGCGGGGAAGAGCCCGGGCGGCGGCGGGCGATTAGGCAGCCGTCAGCCGCCTGTTTTTTTACCCGTTTCGGTTTCTTCCTGCAGCTGGTAGAGCGACTTGTTGTTGTCCAGGTGGGGAATCCTCGGCGGGGGCCCCCCCAGCCGCGCAAATTGTGCAGGGCTTCCCCTCAGCTGCCGGGCCTTCTCTTCGGTTCCTGCCGCTCGTGCACTGTATAGAATCGGCAAGGCATCGCTGGCCCTGTATTCAAAGATGAGGGTGCGCCGTGCGCTGCTGGAGTGGTTGGGAAGGGAGCTGTGCGGCAGGAGGCAATGCATCAGGATCACGCTTCCTGCAGGTCCCGGCAGCGGCCTTGCAAGTGAGTCTCTGCTCTTGAATGCCGGATCCGTAATCAAACCGGAGAACCTCCCGGATTCATCATGATGATCGAGATAGGAGTGATGAAACCCGGGAACAACCTGGAGGCAGCCGTTCTCCAGGCTGGCATCATCGAGGTAGACGAGGGCGGTTACCAGGCTGTCATTGGTGTGGGGGAAGTAGGCGAGATCCTGGTGCCATTGGACGGCGGAGCCGACCTGTGCAGGCTTCATGTTGAGTTTGGAGTGGTGGAGGCCGATATCCGGCCCCAGCAGAGACTCTACGGCATCCAGTATTCGAGCATCAGTGCAGAGGTCCATGAAGGCCTGGTGGCGTTCGACAGGGTCGTAGACCCTCCGGGCAACGGCTGTTCCATGCTGAAGTTCCGGCTCCAGCTCCAGGATCGTGTCATCGCGGCGCTCCAGGGCGTCTTCAACAAGAGCATCAATCGTCTCGTTCAGCGATTTGACAGTTTGCTCATCGAGCAGGGAGGGCAGGAGGATGACGCCATCCTCTCTGTACTCATCGAGCTGTTCAGGGCTGAGGTGGAAGTTCACCATGTTGAATCGGGCGGTCAGTTTTTCCGGGTCCAGGAGCGAGATCGGTCAGCTTGTCTTGAAGAAGACCTCAACCCGGTCGGCGACATAGCTGAGTTCCTCTTCCTCGAGCTCTGCAAAGACCGGAATTGAGAGGACCTCTCCGGCTAGTTTCTCTGCGACAGGCAGGTCTCCGATTTTGCCTTCCAGTGGGCTGAAGCATTTCTGCAGGTGGAGCGGAATCGGGTAGTAGATCTCCGAGGCAACCTGGTTTTCCGCAAGAAATTCGCGTAATGCATCACGGGACTCCGGGCCGTTGCATCGCAGGGTGTACTGGTTGTAGATGTGCCTCGAGGGTGGTGTTTCAGGCAAGCGCAGCGCCGGGCTGGGGCC
>JAYGDV010000191.1:0-14672 GCA_046582735.1 Planctomycetota bacterium | reverse complement strand
CCGAAGGTCGTGGACGCCCTGAAGGTGGAGAGCGCGGCAACAGGCCCGAAGGTCGTGGAAGACCCGAAGGCGGAGAGCGCGGCAACAGGCCCGAAGGTCGTGGAAGACTCGAAGGTGGAGACCGCGGCAACAGGCCTGAAGGTCGCGGACGCCCTGGCCCCAAAGAAAATGAAGGCGAAGTGATCATCAAAGGTCACTCGCCGCAGCAGATCCTGGCCCTGTTCGGCTTCAAGGGAGTCAAAGGGGCCAGCGAGTCACGGAGGGCGAACTACCGGCGCTCTTTCGGTTTCACGGATACCAACCGCGACGGTAAGCACTCCAGGAAAGAATACGTCGAAAATGGCCGCTACATGACTCCCCAGGCCCGCGCAGGCATCTTCCAGGCCTCAGACTCCAACAAGGATGATGTCGTCTCCGAAGATGAGTATATCGACAACCGCATCATCACCGACGAGGCCAAGGAAATTTTCAGCTCGATGGACGGCAACAAGGACAACAAGCTGACCGCGAAAGAACTCCTCTCCAGCAAAAAGATCGAAGACGAGCAACTCGCCGGAGAAATCTTCAAGGCCCTCGACACCAACAGCGACGGTTCGCTGGTAATTCCCGAGTACCTGCGCGTCTGGGGGCGCTGGGCAAGGAGCTGAGTCAAAGACGGCTGACCGGGTCAGCACTGGCAAACGGGACCCTGGCGGAAGAGTCCGCTGGAATCCCGGTATTTTTTTGCCCTTTTTTTATTGGCCCCCGAGTGTCCACATCATGTCCTTGACATCCGGGCCTTTCGGTGTTTTTTTTAGGGATTGTATTCAGCTCCGGAAAGCCCGGATCATGGCAACAGCATTGAACTTACGCGCTCCTCGATAAGGGTGCGCTGCCAAGGAGTTATTGAAATGGGAATTGACGCAAAGAGCGTAAAAGAACTTCGTGAACAAATGGGCCTCCCGATGATGGAGTGCAAGCAGGCTCTTGAGGCAGCTGATGGCGACATCGAGCGAGCCATTGACGAACTTCGTAAATCAGGCGCCAAGGCGGAGGCGAAACTCTCCGGGCGTAAAGCCGAGCAGGGCCTGATCGGAAGCTACGTGTCAGAGGACGGCAAGACCGGTGCCCTCGTCAGCGTCTGCTGCGAAACCGAACCCGTCGCTAACAATGAAGACTTCCAGAAATTTGTCCAGGACCTCGTTGATGTGATCAGGGACTCGAAACCCTCCGACAAGGACGCGCTCCTCGAAGCCTCCATGGCATCCGGCGGCAACGTAAAGGATGGCGTTACCGAGCTGATCAACCGCCTGCGTGAGAACATCACGATCGGTGATTTCTCGCTTATCGAAGCTGACGCTGTTGTCCAATACGTCCATTTCGACAATCGCAAAGCCGCGATGGTCGGCTTCGCCGGTGGCAGCGCCTCCGATGAGCAGGTCAGCACCCTCGGCAAAGACCTCGGCATGCATGTCGTATTCTCTCAACCCGCATGCCTCTCGCGTGACAAGCTCGACCCGGAAATTATCGCCAAGGAAAAAGAGATCCGCCTGGCCGCCGCTAAAAACGACGAAAAGAACGCCAAGAAGCCCGAGGAAATCCTCGAGAAGATTGTCGACGGCCAGCTCAACAAGTTCATCGCCGGACAGTGCTTCCTCGAGCAGGAGTTCATCCGTGACGACCAGAAGCGCTCAGTTGAGGCTTCGGTCGAAGCGAGTGGAGCTGGCGTGACGGTTACCGATTACCGCTACCTCGCCACCGACGCCGCCACCGACGTCGAGGCCGACGCCGAGGCCTGATCAACTGAGAGCTCCAGCTTCGCGCTCCCGTGAAATTCGGCCTAATTGCCGTCCTTGCGGAGGGCGCCGCGTTCGCGCTTGCGCTCATCCCACCAGCGCTTGAGCGCTTTGATCGCTGCGCGTTTGGCCTCCGCATCGTTGAGCAGGGAATATTCCAGCTCAATACCGGTAAGGGACGAGAGTGTTTCCATCGCGTCGAGGGCAAGATCATCGGTTCCCGCTTTGAATCTCCTGATGAGAAATGGTGTCACGTCGAGGAGATTGAGTCGAACAACGATTTCCCCGAGGTTCCCCAGCTCGCTCAGGGTACGCTCGTCCTCCTTGATCAACTGCACCAGGAATTTTCGCTGGCTCTCGTCTCCTCCCTTGAGATACGCCGCGGCAGCCCAGACCCGGTGGCGAATCTCCTCTGATTCGAGAAAGGAGGCCACCTTTGCGCCGCTGTCAATTGTTGCATCGACACCGACCCTCGCCAGCGCCTCGAGAGCCTCGTCCCTGACGCCGAAGTCCTCGTCATTTGCAAGTAACAGCAGGGTTTCGATGCCGCCCGGGCGCCCCTCACAGATATCACCGAGAACAGTCGCCACGTGCCTGCGTTTGCGGGTGACGGGGTGTTTCGCCAGGTCAAGCAGCATTGAAAATCCTTCGTCGCCGAGTCGCCCGAGTACCCGCAGATAGATCTGTGACCCGAGCTCAAACTCTTCCGGACGCTGGGAGAAAAAATCGCTGAGGGTCTCTCGCAATGCCTCCGAATCGCTCTGCAACAGGATCCGCTCCGCGTTGACCCAGGCTTGGCTGCCGGAAAACTCACCACACTCCTCGATCGCGTAGATCGACAGCACAACCTTTGCCGGCAGCTCGTGCTCCCATTGGTACTGTTTCTTGATAAAAATCAGGGACTTGAGGTAATTGGGGCGCCAGGGATTGAGTGGCTGGTTTTTCTCCAGCCCCGCCAGCGGTAGCGCCTCTGCCAGGCGCCCGAGGCGAACAACCGGTTTCGGGCTGAAGAACCGGCCCCTGTCGACCACCTCGACCCTGGTTCCTCCCTCGCGGACCCTGAAAGGGCCATCTCCCTCGGGAGGCGAATCCGAAAACAGGAAATCCCAGCCTTTACTGGTGTAGTAGGCCCCCCACTGCCTGTTGGGATCATTGGCAAGCTCCTGGTAAACGGCCTTCGGTGACTCGAAAGAAGGCACGAACCAGTAGCGCAGATCCTCTACATCGAATTCAGGAATGTACAGCAGCTCGAGCGCCAATTCCTCGAGCTCACGCTCGTGAGGGGCTTCTTTGCCTGCCATCTCGTTCGAACTCGCCTGTTCACTCATCTTCTTTGGCACCAGGAACTTTTTTCATAAGAAATTCTACCGAAACCCCGCCTGCCGGGGAGGATATCCTAAGAAGTACGCTTTAGGGTTCAATAAAAAAGACCTCCGGATAGAATCCCTGTATATCTAGTCATGTACCGCTGGTGGATCGCATACAAATATATCTGCTCCCGTTTCATCACGGTTGCCGCGCTGCTCGCAGTAACCTTGAGTGTCACCGTGTTGATCATTGTCGTGGCGGTGATGGAGGGCTTCCGCAGCGAGATGCAGGATCGCATCCGCGGAACAACCAGCGACATCATCATCGAAAGCGAGATATTCCTCGGGCTCGAGAAACCCGACGAGCTGGGCAAGCTGGTCGAAGAGATCGATGGTGTCAAGAGCGCCGCCGCGTTTGTGCAGACCTTCGCCCTCTATACCCCTCCCTCGAGACGGGAAAACAAGGAAGCCGTGGAGCTCCGGCTCTCCGCCGTCGACCTGGCTAATGAGACCTCGCGCACAGAGCTGGACAAGATTCTGCAGGCCCTGCCGGGGGAGCCGGACTTCAGCCATCTCGATTACATCTTCCGGGGGGAAAGAAAACGGCGTGCGAACAAGGATTTTGACTGGCCCTACCGCGGACCGGTAAAAAAACTCTTCGGAAACCAGCCTCGCAAAGCAGAAGACCTCTTTTCAAAAGAATGGATCGAGAAAGGCCTCTGGGAAGCCCTGGAGGTAAACCCCGGAAAGATACCATCGCCCAATCCGCGCGCCCTGTTACCCCCAGTCGTGCTCGGGGTTGAGTGCTTCCGGCATGTCGATCCTTTTCTCTTCATTCCCGGTGAATTCCCGCGGCTTCAATCTCTCCTGCCGGGCTCAACCATCAGGCTGACCTCTTTTACCGCTGACGGCGCCCGGCCGGCAGAGCAGGATTTCCTCATCGTCGGGTATTTCAAGACCGGCCTCTACGAGCTGGACTCAAGGGGTGTCATCCTGCCTCTCAAGGCCGCGGATCACTTCCTCTCACTTACAGACGCCACCACGGGAACGAGGGTGTCCGGAATCCGGATCTCGGCCGAACCCGGCCACAACACGCCGCAGGCGCTGCTGGCCCTCAAGAAAAAAATAGAACACAAGCTCTATGAGGCCGAAACCCTCTTCGTAACCACCCAGACCTGGACAGAGGCAAAGGCCACCCTCCTCAACGCGGTGAAGGCGGAGAAGGTCATTGTCAGCATCATCCTCGGCGTGGTCATTCTCTTCGCAGGCTTCATGATTTTCATCATCCTGACGGTCCAGGTCGTTGAGAAGAGCCGTGATATCGGAATCCTGCAGTCGATCGGCGCCACCTCCCGGGGTGTTGCCAATCTCTTCTTCTTCGCCGGCACCAGCATCTGCCTCAGCGGACTCGCACTTGGAACCCTCTACGGAGTTTCCTTCGGCCTCGGCATCAACACGATCCAGCGCTGGGTTCACCTCCTCACCGGGCAGGAGATCTTTCCCCAGGACGTCTACTACCTCGACCACATCCCGGTAAAATTCCTGCCGGAGGACCTTGCCTTCATCATTCTCACAACCGTCGCGGTCAGCCTGCTGGCAAGCATCATCCCCGCTCGCCGGGCGGCGAAAAAACTGCCGACCGAGGGCCTGCGTTACAGCTGACCCGCGGCGCCTGCAGTGAAAGCCCTGGCAAACAGCGCCTCATTCAATTCTTCCCGCTTGTAGCCACACGGGGATGTAGTTTGTAATAGGCGTTCGGCCGTCAACCCGCCGGGGGCGCGGCGGTCTTCTTTTCCCTTCCACATCCATGTTCTACGACCAGGAGTCCGATCATGAAGTCACGTATCCTTCTTGCCGTTTCATCGCTGAGTATTCTCTGTGCGGCCACCTTCCTGCTGCAGCCCGGCTCAAAAGTCTCCGCCGATGAGGGACTCAAGGCCCGCGTGTTCGAGATGCGCACCTACACCACAGCCGAGGGACGACTCAACGTGCTGCACAAGCGCTTCCGTGAGCACACCAACTACCTCTTCGTCAAGCACGGCATGACCCTGATCGGCTACTGGACCCCGACCGACAAGCCCGAGACCCTGGTCTACATCCTCGCCTACCCGAACATGGATGCCCGCAAGAAGTCCTGGAAAGGATTCATGGGCGATGAGGCCTGGAAGAAGGCCTGGGCTGACTCCAAGAAAGACGGGGCGGTCGTCACCAAGGTCGAGTCCCAGTTTCTCAACCCGACCGACTATTCACCCATCCGCTAGGACTCCCCGGACGAAATGAAAAAACCTGCTGACCCGGGGGGCATCCAGCGCCGCTCTATGCTTCCCGGCACCCTCATCCTGCTGCTCTGCATGCTCACCGGCCTTCAAAGCCAATGGGCCTGTGCAGCGGACCCCTACCTCCCGACTGAAAAGGAGCTCGGGAAGATTCGCGGCAAACTGGCCGGCCTCCGAAAACGTCTCGACCAGCTCTGGAAAAAAGCCGAGCTCATCCGGATCCCTGAAGACCGGTTTCTCGATGCGGAGATCTACGCCAAGGCGGGTGAGTGGCTGCTGCGCTACCCTGGAGAATTCTACGACAAGAGCTACGTCCAGAAGGCGCTGAAGGTGCTCGACACCGGCCTCAAACGCGCCGCGGCTCTCGAGGCGGGGGAGGCGCCCTGGCTGCAGGCCACCGGGAGGCTCGCGCGCGCCTATCGCTCGAAGATCGACGGCAGCGTCCAACCCTACGGCCTGGTCATACCGAAGGACTACGATGGGAAGACCCCCCTTCGCCTCGACCTGGTCCTGCACGGGCGCAACGGCCGCCTCAGCGAGGTCAGCTTCCTGGCCAAACATGATTCCCCCCGGCCCCCTACACGCAAACACTTCGAACTGCATGTCTTCGGCAGAACCAACAACGCCTACCGCTGGGCAGGCGAGGTCGATGTCTACGAGGCCCTCGCATCGGTCGAGCGCCAGTACCGGATCGATCCCTCCCAGGTCGTCCTGCGCGGCTTTTCCATGGGAGGCGCGGGCGCCTGGCATATCGGGCTCCACGACCCGGGAAGATGGGGCGCCGTGGAGGCTGGCGCCGGTTTCAGCGACACCATCAAGTATGCCCGGCTCAAGGAGGTGCCGCCCTACCAGGGGAAGGCGCTGCATATCTACGACGCGGTCGACTACTCCCTCAACGCCTTCAACGTGCCGACCATCGGCTATGGAGGCGAGATCGACAAACAACTGCAGGCCTCGGTCAATATCCGCGAGGCGCTGCAATCAGGCGGCTTCGGTTTCAACAAGGATGGGCTCAACTGGAAGCTGGGCCGGGTTCCAGCCGATGGAGAAGCAGGGCTGCGAGCGATCTTCCTCGTCGGCCCGAAGTCAGGGCACAGGTTCCATCCCGAGAGCAGGAAAATCTCGGCGGCCTTCATCCGCAAGCAGATCGCGGCCCGGCCGGCTGAACCTGAAGAGCTTCGTTTCGTCACCTACACGATGCGCTACAACCGCTGCCGCTGGCTGCAGATCAAAGGGCTCAGAAAACACCTGGAGAGAGCCGAGGTCCGGGCGGTCTACAAAAAGGAAAAGAACCTCCTCGTGCTTTCGACGAAGAATATTTCCCGTTTGAGTCTCACCCCGCCCTGGGAAATATCCGCCATCGAGCTCGATGGGCAGAAACCGAAACTGGAAAAAACCGCCGGGGGGAAACCGCTTTCCTTTCAGCTCCTGGAGGGGCGCTGGCTCCCGGGCCTGGCGGCAAACCCGGGGGGCAGGGAACTGCTCAAGAAGCACGGGCTGCAGGGGCCCATCGACGATGCCTTCATGAGCTCCTTCCTCTGTGTGCGCCCGACCGGCAAACCACTTCATCCGAAGGCACATACCCTGGCGCTGAAAGAGCTCGAGCGGCTGGAAAAAGAATTCCCCAAATGGCTGCGGGGCGATGTCAGGATTGTCGATGACCACAAGGTCCGGCTGGAAAAAGCCGGGACCCATCTCATTCTCTTCGGAGACCCCGGCAGCAACCCGCTGATCGCCGAATTCCTTGCCGAATTCCCCGCAATCATCCAATGGAACCGCCAGGAGCTGAAGGTCGCCGGAAAGGGTCCTTTCGATCCCGCCACTCATTTTCCCATGCTGATCTATCCGAACCCGAAAGACCCCCGCCACTACGTGGTCATCAACAGCGGCCACACCTTCGGCGAGAGGGAGTTCAGGGGCACGAACGCCTACCTCTTCCCCCGCTGCGGTGACTATGCCGTCTTTGGACCGGGCCCGGGGAGAAACCAGGCCCGGGCGTTGAAGGCCGCGGGTTTCTTCGATGAGCGCTGGCAGCCCTGAGCCGGCCTCACCGTACCGGCAGAACTACATCAGCGCCCCTCAAGGGCACCGTGAACTGCCGCAGGACCGATCCCAACTCGCTGCGAATCGTAAAACGGTAGGAGCCCGGCAGCAGCAGGCCGAACTCCAGGCTGGAGGATTCGATCAGCTCAGAATCCTCAACCCCTCGAAACCGTTTTCCATCCCACTCCCAGTGCTCAAAGCTCAACACCGCTCCGGGGTAGCGCAGCAGAAAATTCTTGTCGAGGTCGAGGCGGAGATTGTAACCGGTGGCTGCGACCTCGAGAGCCCTGCTGCGCAGCGAGCTGCGGTAGTTCCTCACCTCCACCGGCAGGGCTTCGCCCCTGTAGATATTCTGGACCACCTGGTTCTTCTCTTGCGGTATGACCGCCGCCCAGGCCCGCAGAACATTGGGCGGATCGACCAGCTCGAACTCACCATCGATGATGCGTCCCACCCTGGCGCCGCCATTCTCCCCGGGGTTGTGGGTCAGGATCACCCACCCCTTCTCAACCGGGAGCCCGTTCAGCCGCGCCCGCCCCCCCACCACGAGTCCCTCGATAAAGAAATCCAGCCGGGCCAGCCCCCCGGCCGGAAGGAATACATCTTCCCAGGCGGGAGGAACCGGCTCGTAGAGATCACGCAGCCCCCACTTGACCCGGTACTGCCCCGGGCGGACACCCTCGAAACGATGCAGGCCGAAAAACTCCGGCGGCAGCTCGCCAAGATCCACCCGGGAGCCGGGATCTGCGGGATCAGCCTGGTATTCGAGCCGGAAGGCGTGGTGGTCCTGCCGAGGAGGATTGGCATAGCCAATGTTGAGCTCCAGCACTGCCTCACGGTCGAGGAAGAGCTCCCGTGCGGAGGCGTCGAGCACAGGATCCTCCTCGACACTGTCGCTGAATCCATCGAGATGGGCAACGAGCGCCCAGCGTGGAGGCAGCGCCAGGGGGAGCTCCCCCAGCTCGAAGGCACCCTGCTCATCCGTCTTCGTTTTCCACCTCAGGCGGGAGAAATCAACCGGGTCGGAACCCGGATAGCGGTAGGCCTCGTCAATCGGCATCAGCGCCACAACGGCCCCGCTCGCCGGCTCCCCCCCCTCGAGGTAGGCAAAACCCCTGATCACACGGGTTTCCCCCAGGCGCAGGACACCGAGATCAACGAGCCGACGCTCCTCGGCAAGGGCGAGCCTGCGCCGCAGGAAGCTGCTGGAATCCTTTGCCCGGAAGATAAAATCCCTGGGCTGCGGGAGGAGGCCATCGGCCCGCAGACGGCCATTGAGTACCTCGACCAGCAGCGGCTGCCCATGCCGGATCACTGCGGGAGTGAGCGGCGTCCAGTCAATCTCCAGGATCCCGTTGAAGGGTTCCCCCCCGGTATCGAGAACCCTGCCAATGACACGGGCGAGGTCCCTGTAGAGCACAATGTTGCGGGGAACCACCTCTCCCGGAGCAACCCGGACGAACGCCGGCAGGTACCCCGGGGCCTCAACCCCGAAAACGGTCTCCTGGCGGGTCGTTACCGTGACAAAGAGCCTGTTCTCGAGCGCCGGGTGCCCGGCCCCCAGTCCCGGTGGCGACAGGGAGTCTTCCTGTACCACCCTGGCACCCCCCACCCTTGCGCCACGGCTGTCGACGACGTCGATCTCGACCACCTCCACCGGCAGAAGCCTCCTCTGCACCCGGCCACGAACCTTGCCGCCGAACTTGTTGCGCACGTCGAAAAGAAAGCTCTCCTCCTCACCGCCCTCGCCCTTCCAGCGCAGGACGTAGCGGCCCATCCGCAGGTTATCGATCATCAGGAGATGACCTGAGAGGCGCAGCCGCGATGAGACCTCGTTGCCCGCCTCTCCCTCGAGGGAGAGGTTCAGTGGAGGCCAGACCGCTGAGTAGCCCGGGGTATAGAACTCAAACTCCGCATGCGGCGGGCGGCGCAGGAGCAGCTCACCGAAATCAAATTCCGGCGGGCCCTCACCGCGCGCAAGGAAACTCTCCGCCCCGCGTTCAGCCAGCGTACAGATGCTGACCTCCACCGCCTCGACTCCACGAATTTCCCGAACGCTGCCGAACACTCCATCGATTGAAAGGGGGTAGGGAGGCATCGCCAGGGGCTCCTCCCGGCCGGCGATGAAATAGCGCTCCACCACCGTCACATTGCGGGTCTCAAGCGGTTGCAATCCTCCAACCACACCAGCCACCCTCACAACCTCTTCCTCGCTGAGCTGCAGGGGCAGCCGGATCGGTTTATCGAGATTTTCTTCAAAGATGGTCGCCTTCATCGAAAGCGACTGGAGCAGGGGCCCATCCGCTGACAGCAGGTACTCTCCGGAGGTGAGCCCCCCGATGCGAATCTTTCCGTCGGAACCGGGAGCGTAGCGGTGAACCTCCAGCCCATCGAAACCAGCCGGTATTCCAGCCACCCGGCTCACCGAGAGGTGTGCGCCGGCCAGTGCCTCCGGGCCTGCTCCCTCGAGGCGCACCTCCCTCTCCCACCCCCGCGCCAGTGAAAGGTCCCCGATATCCACGTCGCGACTCAGGGCCGGCGGCGCGGCTTCGGGCAGAAGAAAAGTAACCGGCAGGTAGCCGCTGCGGACAATACCCACGCTGCTCCCCGGTGGAGGGAGGGTTCCGCACCAGGAAACCTCGCCGTTACCACCGAGGCGCAGCAGGGTCATATCGAGCGTGGTCCTCAGGCCGTCCGCCGCCACCGGCGCCGGAGTACCACCGGTATCGGTTACCAGCCGGAACCCCAGGGTGCTGGCCGGATGCGCCTCGATGAGCACAACGGGATCCGTTGCGGGAAGGGCGAGGTCGACCGAGCGTTTCCAGTAAAACGGAGACAAGGTCGTCAGGCGCCCGACGCGGCGGTTGTTGATGCTGACCGGGCGGGATGAGCCGGGAAACGGGTGAACCCCCAGCTCGAACCAGCCGGCGGCATCGGTACGGGTTCTCAGCGCCGGCATACCCTCGAGCTCGATCTCGATTTCGCAGTGAGCCACAGCCCTCTCTGCGAGATCGACCAGCTGGTGGCGCACGATGGCGCCCTGCTGCGCCTGGAGGACCATCTCCCCTGTGTCGGGAAGCAGAACCCGCTGAATACCGACTGTTTCAGGAAAACCCTGCTGGCTGCGACCGTAGAGAAAATAGAGCGGGTGGAGAAGATCGACATCCCAGGGAGTCTCGGAAAAAGGCAGCCTGAGAACGCCGTTTTCGTCGGTATAGAACACCCGCCACGAGCCGGGTCTCACCAGACGACCACTCCAGGTCAATTCGATCTCAGGCTCTTCCAGGAAGGAATGGTCATCCCGCCAGGGGCGAACGGCCAGGGGAGCATGGGAAAGTCCTCTCCCATCCGGCCCCAGCAGCCTGAGAGGAACAGTCGGAGCCCGGCGCAGGTAGATCTCGAGGCGGTTGCCGAGCAGAATGGGGTCGGGGCTGTCCGGGGAGAACTCAACCTCTGTCCAGCGGCCGTGGGAATCCTGCCGGCGGTGAAGAACGCAGACCCGTGTTGCGTAGTCCGGATGGGAAACCTGGACATGGGCAAGGAGGCGGGGATCTTCGGGCTCGACCAGTGGAAGATTGAAGGAGCCATCCCGGGCGCTTCGGTGAAGGGCCACGCCCAGGGGTGAAAGCCCGGCAACGGAAAGATCTGCTGAGCCGTGAAACCAGGTCAACCGCACGCTGGCACCGTCAACGGGATCGCCATTGACTGCATCCAGGATGACTCCGCCGGCTGATGATTCAGCAGTGGTGGAGCCCTGCAGGCCGGTGCCGTCCGCCGGAATACCCGCCAGGCCACTCGACGGAGGTCGCAATCCCCCGGGGAGTTCGCCGGCCGCGGTTGCACCGGGCTGGCGGGAACCTCGTACCGGAGGCGCTCCGCCTGCCGCCCCCTCAATAGATTTCTTTCGAGGCGTATCCGCGCCACCGGCCACCGCAGGCTCCTCACCCGGGCTGGAATCCGGGTCTCCTCCGGCGCCTCCAGGCCCGAGCAGGGATACGCCCAGGGCCAGGGCCGCCAGGATGAGCGCGCCCATCAGCAGGCCCTTGAAAAGCCAATGCGATCTGTTCTCCTGAAGTCGCTCGCCTTCCATCCCTCGGCTCCTGCGGCTGAAAACACGGGTAGATAACTACCAACGTTCTAACCTCTATAGTGTTGCATCTCCACCTTGTGAGACGCAGGAGGACCGGGGGTATATTCACACTGTTTTCACAGTGTAACCGTTTCTCTCTTCACGGGCCCGCAATCGGCGGGAGGGGGCGAATGGATTCAGGATTTTCCATCCGCGATGGCGTTGGGGCCGACTCCGGCAGTCTTCTCGTAATACCCCTTACCCATTCGCTTGTACTGGGTAAAGCCATTGGACTCAAGGTTGGAGGAGGTAAGGGGGTCGCCCTTGCCAACCATGAAACCGGAGATCAGCTTGCGGATCTCTTCATCGCAACACGGGCATGTCGGCAGCGCATCTTCATGAATGCTCTGGAACACCTCGAAAGGCTCAGCGCAATATTCACAGCCTTCACCGGAAGTAATGTATTCGTAGATCGGCATAACCTTCAGCCTACAGCAAAAAAGTGATCATCCAAAAAAATTGGCCATCAGAATGCACTCAAACCCGGATCAAGAAAGCGAAAACGCCACTCCTTGCCATGATTCGGCCCCGTGTTAGGATAATCGACCAATCGAGGGGTGAATCTTTCCCGTTCCGGCGGAAAATCCCCCGATCGCAGCATAAAGAGGTTCCGGCGGCGGAATCCGTGACCAGCATCTTCCGGATATAAATCGGCATGGACGAAACGGGCAAGGCAAAGGCCAGCAACGAGCATCCGCATCGTTACACCGCGCAGATGGCCCAGGAGCTTGAAGCGAAGTGGCAGGACAGGTGGGAACAGGAAGATACCTTCCACGCTCTCAACCCCGGCGATGAGGGTTTTGATCCTCAGAAGCCCAAAAAGTTCATCATGGACATGTTCCCCTACCCCTCTGGAGTCGGGCTCCATGTCGGCCATCCGCTCGGTTACATCGCCACCGATATCTACGCGCGCTACCAGAGGATGCAGGGCTGCAACGTCATCCATCCCATGGGCTACGATGCCTTCGGGCTCCCTGCCGAGCAATACGCGATCCAGACCGGGCAACATCCGCGGGTCACGACGGAAGCCAACATCGCCACCATGAAGGCGCAGATGCGCCGCCTCGGCCTCGGCCACGACCCGAAACGCTCGCTGGCAACCACCGATGTGTCCTTCTACCGCTGGACCCAGTGGATCTTCCTCCAGATCTTCAACTCCTGGTACGACCGGGAACAGGACAGGGCGAGGCCCATTGCAGAGCTGGCCGAAGAGCTGGAGTCCGGACGAATCGGGGCCTCTGACGAGGAAGCAAACCCGGAGGACAAGGCCTGGGCCGACCTCGATGAGCTTGAGCGTCGCAAGGTGATCGACAACCGTCGCATGGCCTACGTGGCCGAGATCCCGGTCAACTGGTGCCCCGGGCTCGGTACCGTGCTCGCCAACGAGGAGGTCACCGCCGAGGGACGCAGCGAGAGAGGCAACTTCCCGGTCTACAAACGACCCCTGCGGCAGTGGATGCTGCGCATCACCTCCTATTGCGAAAGATTGCTCGATGACCTTGCCCCCCTCGACTGGCCCGAGCCCATCAAGCTCATGCAGCGTAATTGGATCGGACGCAGCGAAGGTGCCGAGGTCGACTTCCTCGGTATCGGACCGGCCGGCGGCGATGATTCAACGATGGCTGAAGGCTGGCTCGGTTCACGCAGCGCCTCGGGCTGGCCCGGGGGCACTCCCCCCGAAGAGCTGGCGATCAGGGTCTTTACCACCCGCCCCGACACTCTCTACGGCGCCACCTACATGGTGCTGGCTCCCGAGCATCCGCTCGTCGATGAGCTGACCGCAGAACAGTACGACGACTCGAGTCCCGCGAGCTGGCGCGGGCAGTTTCCCGGCAAGCCGGGTGAAGACGCCACGCCGGCGGAGATGGTCGCGGCCTACAAGGCCTATGCCGATTTGAAAACCGACATCGAGCGCCAGGTGGAGGAAAAGGAAAAGACCGGGGTCTTCATCGGATCCCTGGCGGTGAACCCGGTCACCTCTGAGAAGATACCGATCTTCATCGCCGACTACGTCCTGATGGGCTATGGAACCGGCGCCATCATGGCGGTACCGGCTCATGACAGCCGTGACTTCGAATTCGCCACGCAATTCGGGGTTCCGATTATCGAGGTCGTAAAAGCGCCCGGAGGGGCTGAAACCGCCGAGGGAGAGGCCTTTGCAGGGCATGGAACAGCTGTCAATTCCGGGCTCATCGATGGCCTCGAAACCCCGGATGCAAAGAAAAAGATCACCCGGTGGCTCGAAGAAAACGGGCTCGGCAGGGCGACGATCAACTACAAGCTGCGTGACTGGCTCTTCAGCCGCCAGCGCTATTGGGGAGAGCCCTTTCCCATCCTCTACGATGAAGATGGGATGCCCGTCGGGCTCAGGGAGTCGGACCTGCCCCTCGAGCTTCCCGAGATGGATGACTACAAGCCTGAAGTCGATGAGGATCCCGATTCGATGCCGCGGCCGCCGCTGGCCCGGGCGAAGGAATGGTCCGTCGCCTCCATTGACGGCAGAGACTTTCAACGAGAGCTGAACACCATGCCGAACTGGGCCGGCTCCTGCTGGTATTACCTCAGGTACCTCGACCCGGAAAACCAGGAGCGCTATGCTGCCGAGGCGACCGAGAGCTACTGGATGCATACCAACAACGATGGAAGCGCTCCGGACGGCGGCTACGATGCGAAAACATCCAGGATCGGCGGCGTCGATCTCTATGTCGGAGGCGCCGAACACGCCGTGCTGCACCTGCTCTACTCACGCTTCTGGCACAAGCTCCTCTTCGACCTCGGCCATGTCTCTACCCCGGAGCCCTTCCATAAGCTCTTCAACCAGGGATACGTCCAGGCTGCCGCTTTCACCGACGAGCGCGGAATCTACGTCGAAGCGAGCGAGGTCGAGGAGAAGAACGGCGAGTTCTTTCATGATGGTAACCCGGTCAACAGGGAGTTCGGCAAGATGGGGAAGAGCCTCAAGAACGCCGTAACCCCCGACGAGATCTGCACCGACTTCGGCGCCGACACCCTGCGCCTCTACGAGATGTACATGGGGCCGCTGGAGGCATCGAAGCCCTGGAATACCCGCGACATCATCGGCTCCCATCGTTTTCTCCAGCGTTTCTGGAGAAACCTCGTCGATGAACAGAGCGGTGAGCTG